>DMFG01000106.1 GCA_003450655.1 Coxiellaceae bacterium
TTAATGAGATAGTCTGGTGCATATAGAATATTTTTTTGTTGAATGAGATGAATGTATTTTTTATGTGCTAATTGGTTGTTTGCTGAACCTGCGATAATGGAGGTGTTTATCCGATTGAGTGTATTGAGGTTAAGTGTGCCACCTAGCGCACAAGGAGAGAAAATGTCAGAGGGAATATCATAAATGCCATCTAATGAAACGGCTTGAATACCGAGCTCATCGACAGCTTGCTGTATTTTATCAGAGTTAGGATCTGTGGCAGTAATGATAGCGCCACGGTCATGTAGTAATCGGGCTAGATCGTAACCCACATTCCCTAAGCCTTGAATACTGACTCTTAAGCCGCTGATGTCATCATGGTGTAATCGATGTTTGACAGCTGCCTGAATGCCACGTAAAACGCCGCGAGCGGTATGTTCCGCGGGGTTGCTTTGATAACTGCTGAGAGAGGTAGCACCAATCACATAAGGGGTTCGTTCAGCGATAATGTTCATTTCTTCAGGTGATGTGCCTACATCACAGGCTGTGATGTAGTGACCATTCATTTGGTGGACGAAATCTCCAAATGAATGAAAAAAAGCGCGTCGATCTTTAATTTTCTTGGGGCGAATGATAACGGCTTTAGCGCCACCATGAGGTAGGCCACTAATAGCTGCTTTTAGGGTCATCATATAAGCTAGTCGTAACACATCTTTTGTAGCACTGGTGGTTGATTCATAGGTAAAGCAGCGACAGCCACCAATGGCTGGGCCTAGTTCTATATTGTGAATCGCGATGAGAGCATGAAGGCCTGTTTCATGGTCCAGTTTAGTATGGATTTGACCAAACCCAAGCATGTTAGCGTAACGCATTAGGGCGCCATAGCGATATTTAGCCATCTAAGATTCTCCTTCAGTGCAGACTAAGGTGGGGTGATAGTGAAGACCTTAGTAGGGTTTCGGGGTAGTTGGATGCCCCATGAATGTAAAAATTGTAATGTGCATGAACAGTGATAGCAAGTTGTTCTTTTTTTGGATATTTTAGTGGTTTACAATTGATCAAATCGGAATTATTCTGAGTGGATGAACAGTAAAATAGTGCCTTTTTTATTCCCTTTCGTAATTGCCCACCGCGGCGCACCACTGTTGGCTCCAGAGAATACACTTCCAGCACTCGAAGCTGCTATTCATTCAGGTGCCAAGTACATCGAAACGGATATTCAATTAGCAGCTACAGGGGAAGCCTGTTTGTTCCACGACGATCGTCTTAAGCGGACGACAAATGGTAAAGGTGTTTTTGAGAAAAAGCCATGGTCGCGCTTACAGCAACTCGATGCAGGAGAATGGTTTGATACACAGTATCATGGTGTTCGCGTGCCACTGTTATCACAATGGCTGCAATGTGCGGCTACCCATGCCGTGGGCTTGAATCTTGAAATAAAACCAACAAAACAGGTTGAAGCAGTTGTTGACACAACACTAGCAATGATCGATAAGCATTGGCGTGATGATTTGCCACCATTACTGATATCCAGTAAGTCGCAAGTTGTCTTGGGGCGATTTGCGGAACAGCGTCCTTCACTTGCTCGCGCATGGGTATGCCCTAAATGGCGTTATCGTTGTGTGCATGTCTTGGAGCAATTAGCGTGTGTCTCTATCCATTGTGACCATCGTGTGTTATCTGCTAAGCGTGTTAAAGCTGTTCGATCTGCTGGATATCAAGTTTTAGCATTTACTGTGAATGATAGTGAGAGAGCCGATCAGTTATTCGATTGGGGAGTATCAGCTATTTTTAGTGATAATATGGGTTTAGTCGCTCGGTATGATTAATGCAGGCATTTAGCTAGCAGAAGTGCCACTAAACGTGGATAAGTCTTTTTGATTCTCTTCAAGTAGTTTATCAATATCAGGGTCGCATAAAGCGGTTTTTTCTAGTGCTTCCTGTATTTGGGCGGTGCGAGATCTTGCCCGCCGGTCTGATTTTTTAATAAAGAAAATTTTAATATGTTTGAGATATAAGCTACGCAATTCTCGTAATCTATCATCGTGTCTCATTCCCGTATTACTGTTGTTTTGTTCATCAAGAATTTCAAGTGCACGTTGAAGGAATGCTGTACTCTTTCCATGCGGCTTACTAAATAACGATAGGCATGTTCTACTGGCATCTGATTGTAAAAATTGCTCTTGAAGAGATGTGAGTTCGTTGGTAATGCTCTAAATCTCAGCAGATAGGAAAACATTCGTGGTGTATGAAGATAATTCACTGCATATGCTTTGGTTGTCATCATTTTCATTTGTTTCTGTTGTATTTGATTCTATCTGGTTATTCCGCATGAATTCACCCTCTTCATTTTTATCATTTTACCCTAGACTAGAATTAGGTCTACCCTGAATATCACTGAACCTATTGCTGATCTCGATACTAGAAAAATCCTGGTGCTTAGCCATATTTTGATGCAGTAGTCTATTAAAAAGTCTATTAATATCTTTGCTGCTTGGGTCACATTTTGACTGTAGTTTACGCAAAAGTGGATTAGAAAAAATACTCCCATTATTAGTACCAATTATTCGACTGACGCATTCGAATGCTATGCCTTCTTCTATCATTGTGATGTTGTTTAAACAATCCTCAATGGCGTCTCGGTTATTGTCCAGCTTATAGGGATTGATTAATAATGATAAAAAACAGAATAAAATTGATTCTTAGCATAAGTTTCCCGTTCTACATCAATTGAATCTTTTGGTAATAACCATATTATCCGAAAAAATGTTAGCGATATCGTAATATATTGCTATATTTTTTCAATCTGATGCTCTGTTATAATGCTTGAAGTAATATTTTCTTTGGAATTTATTAAGGTGGTCATTCGGTTTTTAGTGGTATTTATTAAATCAAGAATAACATCTATATCGTTTTCATCCAGAATGATTTCGGTTACTGATCCTGGTATAGCGTCAAAAATATATGCTACGTCTTCTGCTGATCTACAAGTATATAGAGAC
>DMFG01000079.1 GCA_003450655.1 Coxiellaceae bacterium
ATTATTAATAATAGATATTTTCAACAAGAAATGGTTAGAGCTGGCGTACATTTAAACAATAATGACAATTTAATGGATACTTAAGTTAGCCCAATCAAGATTCCCTATCTCATTCAACAAAAATAGTATGATCATGATCATCATCTCGATCTCACGGTAAAATAAATCAACTACCTGAACACAGCCTAACCATCCCACCAGATGATCACTCGAGAATACAACTTAATGTACTGATTAATAGTTTTTTTTACAAACACCGCACCCTCACCCCAGGTGATCAAAAAATAGTCTATAGTTAATGTAAGGGGCAATACTTAACACCAACGATTATGCAAAACCGGAGAAAATTATGGAATCACTTCGCAGCAATAAGAGCGGCCATCAACCATCCAAACGTGTCTCATCCTATGGCATCGCTGTTTCAGGGCTCGTGTTTTACTTTGCCCATGTGCTACAACAAGCTCACGCACGTGATACAGCACTCATGAACGACCCCCTTTCCAGTGAGGCCACCCTCACTCATGACCTGACGGATTCTCAAGCACCCATAGCCGTCGCATCCGTGGATCAGTTAGAGCCTGTTATGATAGAGTCCAACACGTCTCAAGCAGTGACGACCACCCTCGTCAGTGATGATGAAGAAGACGATCAAGCCATTGAGGCCAGTGGCAAAGATGCCATAGACGTGCCTTCACAAAGTGTCAGCCCATTATTACTACTGGGTGGCGCTGCCTTGATCGGTGGGGGTATTGCTGTATTAGCGAATGATAACGATGATGACTCCAGTTCAACTCATGACTTAGAAGAACCCGGTTTAATTTCAAGACCAGACTATAGCCCTGAGTTCACTCTCAGTGGTGCATTGAAACCAGACGGAGCAATTAACGTTGACACTACTTCTTCAGATGATACCGTAATGAGATTCTACCGTGGTGATCATCAATCAACCATCAGTACAGTAGAGGAACTTGTTGAAATCTCTTCTGATCCACAAGATGGCAACAGGCTCCCCTTTAGTGAGGATTTTATAGGTTATGATATCTACGCTGAAATCAGTAATGGCGATGAAACGACTATGGTTGGGGTTGTGAATGGCTACGATACACTCTACATGGATCACCTAGGTAAGCATTTAACAACGAGTTGGGAAGAAGTAGCACAAGGTGTTTATCAAGCTGCTGCTCCAGCCGTTTTGAATAATGCCGGCGAACTGGGTGTTGGCGCATTAGCCAATACGACGCTTACAATGACCACAGCGTTTGCGATAGCTGATGATGCTACAGAGCCTTTGTTTGTATTTAGAGCTGAACATAGCCTCAATGAAGGTGATGTCTTGCAAGCAATCGTATCAATAGATAGCGGCGCTACATGGTTATCTGTAGGTGATCCACTAACCGGGCATAATGATGGCAATGAGTATACTCAAATAAGCTTGGGTGATTACAGCGGAGAAGACAACGTTCTACTGGGCATGAGATTCACATCCGATGCGTATCATGACGATGACGGTCTCACCATAGCTCCAACAATAAGAGCAATGAAAATAACCGATGAATTCACAGCAATACCAATACACGACGAACTCATCTTTAGCGATACCAGTGGTGATAGCGATAGCGATGGAGTTGATGACTGGTTAAATGTGACTCATTCTATGGATGGTGCGCTGCTAGAGACGGCCTATTGGAGCCTCGGGGCGCATACAGAGAATGGGAACTACAGTAATTACATGACTTCCACGCTGACACTGATTGATCCGATAACAATCCCTGATTCAGCAATACTTGCAACATATGATATCGCGCCAATGTTTTCTTTTGATGGTGATATACACACGGAAAATGGATTTGATAGTCTTCAGCTACAAGGATCGACAAATAGCGGTGCCACATGGGGGGCAATAGCATCAAATCAATACACGAATGGACATTCTTCTCATGATGCAACAGGTGGAGGATTAGCTAATAACATAGAGGGAAGTTTTGAATTCGATCTAACAGGTTACATGGGAGAAACACTACTGTTAAGATTTGAATTTAAAAGTGATGGCTCTGTCTACAATCCCGGCATTCAACTCAGAAATTTCGAGACTAATTTTGCAGAAATCGTAATCGATAATCTCATAACGGAAGATCTTAGCATGGAGGTAGAGTTTGAGTCTCCTGTGTATGACGGCACTGTTTGGGAGGGCGCTCAATTACAGAGTTATCACATAGAGGGATTAGAAGCCGCGCAAATCACTAACAATCCTTATGTAACGCAATACTCTGAGGCCTTAGCCGATAGCGCTACAGAAAATTTTATCTATGAAGCTGGCTTTAAACTTATCGATAGATTCAATGAGGGTAGTGAAGCTGATGGACTATTATCGATACCGCTCGTTCAAAGCAGTCGAGATAAGGCGTCAACTTACACCATCACTGCTGAACCAATTACCGCAAATCATAATGATTACGCACTAACTACCGATGGAATAATTTTTACTCCAGGCTTAGTGGCCAGTAGTATATCGGTCAACCTAGTGAATGATGACCTAATGGAAGGTGATGAAACATTCTCAGTGACTATGACAGATCGTTTAGGTTTTAGTAGTACCGGGGAATTCACCATTATCAGTGACCTCAATGATACTGTCATACCCTATCGCATTGAAGGCATGGCAACAGAGGGGCATGTTATTTCTCTAATGCCCAATGAAGTTGGCCATATTCTACAAGAGGTTGTATGGCTACGTGGTGATAATCTGTTAACAGAAGACGTTGAACAAGACACTATCATTGGCAATGCTTTGACATACGCTTTAACCGAAGATGATTTTGCTTGTGAGATTGTTGCAGAGGTGACCTACGAAGACAGCTTAGGAAACATATACACTGCTTTCACCGGTTCAGTACATCCAGAGCCAGGGATGTTCCTAAAAGCACTCAGTGATGGAAACCCTGATCTTATCCCAAACCATCTCGCATGGTATGCGATGCAAAGTCATGACGGTGATGGTCCTCTCGGATATCATGCCAATAGCATGGACTATGCTTTTATGACCTTAAATTCAAGAGTATTTGAGGCAGAAGATGGCATGACATTGAGTTTTATGTCCGATATCGACACACCAGACGGCAATTCAGACAATGGAGTGGGACAAGATGTTTTTGCTGTGATGTATAGAGAGGAAGGTGATACAAGTTTTACGTTATTAGAAACCAATACTGTCGCCTTCGATTTCACATCAGTCGATACAGATCACTTATCAGAATACGGTGTCACCCAAGGCTATGGGGGTAATGACTTAGGCAGCCGTGAATTAAGCTATGACCTTTCATCGCTCGAAGGAAAGAATATCCAACTGCAATTTGTTTGTGGTAGTGACGCAACTACGTCCAATTGGTGGGACCTATCTGAGAATACAGCAGGCCTGTATGAAGGTGTGATGCTGGAAGATATTAAAATCACTAAGACAAACGGCGAGGTCGTGCTTCAAAGTGACCTGACTTATCATCCAGAGACCGATAGCTACATCGATAGTTTCATGGCGCAGTCACTAGCCACAGGGCTAGACGCTGATTCTGGAAACCAGGCAGCAGCACGATTCGATTTTGGTTCACAACTTTGGAGTGAAGATGGACAGCTTGACCTGTTACAAATCAGCCATAGCAACCTGAGTTCATTCCCTAGTGATGAAGTGGATCATTTAGCTGGCATTCATCATTTAGATGCTTCAAACAACCAGCTTGAAAATAGCACCCTGGGTGTGAGTATGCTCGACTTACTTGGACCGCTCGAATATGTAAGCTTTGAGAATACTGGTATTCTTTGGGACCCTGAAGTACAGAACCTTTATCAAGCCGATATTGATGAAGGATTATTAACCGGCACTTTATGAATTGAGAGTTGATGAGATTAATCTCGTCGAACGACAACCCTCGATTAGCGAAAGACTCGCGCTACCGGATAATCTGGGTAGCGCGATGTTATCGGATTTAACCACTATGCTCATCCGAAACAGCATAGATTCCAGGTGCATTGCGCAGGTAACCTTTATAGTCCATGCCATAACCAAACACGTAACGATCTTCAACTGACATGCCACAGAAATCAGCGCGCGCTAAACCTTCCGGCAAACGTGTACCCTCTTTTTCAACCAGCACCGCTGTGTATATTGAATCAGCTTCTTCTGCCTCACAATGTTTCACGATACCATCGAGTGTGACACCGCCATCAAGAATATCATCAACAATAATCACGGTTCGTCCTTTTAAGGATGTACTAGGCAAAGCTTTCCAAGTTAACTCATGACCCACCGTTGTATTACGATAGCGAGTCGCATGGATATAATCGACCTCAAGCGGGAAGTCCATACGTGGCAAAAGATTACCTAGAGCAACCATGCCGCCAACCACCACACAGAGAAAAATAGGATTACTATTACCCAACTGATAACTAATTTCAGTCGATAAACGATCTAAGGCAGCATCGACTTCAGCTTTAGAATACAAACAAGTGGATTGTGAAAACACGTGACGAATATGTTCAGGCAGCATGGTTGGAATTGCTTCGACTCGGTCAGCTAAAGGTGGCTGTTCGTTAGGAGTATGATTATCTGGCGTCATGTTTTTTCCTCAGTTAGTGATTGAAACAGGTTCGGGCACATGCAAAGTGGTTGTTGGAAACGCACACTCAGCACCATGCTCAGTAATAATAGCGATAACTTTCAAAAATACATCTTGCTGGACACGCTGAAAGGTCACCCAATCCGTAGTTTTTGTAAACGTATAAATAAAGAAGTTTAACGATGAGGCGCCAAACTCATGCAAATTCACCATGAGTGTTTGAGTGGCATCAATATCAGCATGATCACGTAGCATCGCCTCAATGGATTCTAAAATACCAGCGACTTTATTAGCATCATCATAACGCAAACCGACGGTGGCATTAATCCGTCGATGTGTCATGCGAGACGGGTTTTCTAACAAGATAGTTGAAAACAAAGAATTAGGCACATACAGTGGTCGACGATCAAAGGTCATGATGCGTGTTAAACGCCATCCAATATGATCAATTGTTCCTTCGATATCACGATCAGGTGAGCGCACCCAATCTCCGACAGAAAAAGGCTTATCCCAAAAAATCATCATGCCGCCAAAAAAATTCGCTAAAGTATCCTTTGCAGCAAAACTTAATGCTAAAGCACCAAACCCACCAAATGCCAACAAGGATGTAATCGGTAAGCCAAAGATTTGCATAAAAATTAGGAAAAAAATCACCACTACTACGACACGTAGCAGCTGTGATACGGCACGCACACTAGTACGATCACGCTTACGAGAAACATCAATCCTGACCGTTAACATGTAAGTTTCTACTCTTGCAATGTAACGCATCAAGAACCAGAATAAGGCTAACACCACACCTATTTTCTTAAATAACACTAACCCTGTAGAGACCATCTGCCAATCGTCCAATCGACCTATAGTCACCTGGCAGGCAATCACAATAAACAAGAAAAGCAGCGTATTTTGTGCTGGAAGATAAAAGGCATCCAGTAAAGTTGAATCCCAAGCACGCGATGTTTTTTCTAAACGAGGGAGTAAATGGTGCTTAATCCGAGACAATACCAACCATATAACAACCGTGCAAAGCAACAATAAACCTATGCTAAATAACCATTGACGATTTAATAAGTAATCTGGAATTGCAGTCATCATTCGCCTCCTGCTGGATGATTTTCAGACACCTCCACCTGAGGTGGCGTCACTGATAAATAACTAACTGTTGTCTTATCCTCAACTGAGACTAATCCTTGTCGTTGAGCAACTTGACGATCTATTTCATCAATGCGCACGATAGTGTGCAAAGGTAGATAGGTTCGCTTTACACCCTTGAAAGTTTGCTGCAAGCGCTCTTCTTGCGTATCAACCACTAACCCGGAATGTGGAGCAGCAAATAGGAGTTCTTCTACCTCTACAAAACCCATCAATGACTCTTCGCAAATATACTTTGCAAATAATTCCTGCGTTTTACCCTCACTCGTAAACACAACACGGTAACACACTGTTG
>DMFG01000171.1 GCA_003450655.1 Coxiellaceae bacterium
AATCTCAAAAAAGTAACAAACTAGCAATATTAGGACGTTCATCGTACAGATATAATCTTTTCTTAATTTTTATTCGCATCACTTACCACATTTATCATGCCGATGATCGCATGCCATATAATGACTCACATGAACATTCACATTACGGTTAAAAAAAAGAACATCGTCGAAACATCACAACATGATACAAATATAACCAAAAACTAACATCACAGATCTCTCATTAAAACAGCACAGGGGTTTGATTTAGATTCTTAAGTCAATACTACACAATCACTTAATGTTGATTATTTTATAGTTAAAAATTATCATTAAATAATGAAATTAACACAGGAGACTACTCATGAGTGATAATACTGATACAAGCTCTAATAGCTCTCCTTCTGATAAGCAAGCAACCTCCGCGCTCGCTAGAAAAGTTCAACCATGGCTAGAAATAATGAGCCACCCAGTTGCTCCACTAGTATTTAACCTCTTGTACAGAGCTCAATTGCAGCACTAGGCGCTTTTTGTTTACAACCCGATCAGACCAAGATTCCTACTACCATCGAAGTCATATTCGCTGGGTCACTACCTATGAGCTTAATTGCATGCTGCGTGAATCTTTACCAACGCAATTCCAATGAAGACAACCAGGCATACAATCAATGGATCAAGCAAGCGATTTTTTTAATGACGACAGGTATACCCAGTCCTTTTATCGGATCTGCCATACTCAATAATAGAGACAACCCATCAATTATACTGGCTTATTGGGTATCCGGTTTTATTCTATCACCTTTGCAGCTTGCACTATCAATAAGTGTGATGGCTGCTCTTCTGCACGCCTTGAAAGTACTTTATTCCTTCACTCAGATTGGCACTGGACCCTTATCAGCACCAGATATAGAAAAACAAGCAGGCGCATTAGAAATGCGCCAGATAACTACTACCAACCCAATGATATGGAAAGTCAAAACAGAGAGATCAAAAGAAGAAGACGATAACAATCTTGAAAATTCAGGTGTCATAAACCCCATGTCACAGATCGTTTAATGACAACAATGCTCCATGGCACGTACACTAAATTACGAGAGCACGCGTAAAATATCGTGAACCAACTTCGGGCCACTGTAAATCAACCCAGTGTATAACTGTAGGATGGTTGCACCGGCTTTTACTCGATTTACCGCATCACTCGCCGACATAATACCGCCAACACCAATAAGATCTACACGACTGCCTAATTGCTGACGCACTCGATTAAGCATATCCGTAGCAGCCTGCGTTAGAGGTAAACCACTGACACCACCTTGCTCCTGACCATAAGGGAAAGGATTAACCTGACTATGATTAACCGTTGTATTACTTAATATCAAACCATCTATCTGCGCATCCAACACTGCATCGATAATTCCACTGATATCACTTTGCACTAAATCCACAGTAATTTTCAGAGCTAAAGGTAATCGCTTATGATGGAGATCTTGTAGCACTAACCGCTCACGATGTAACGCTTGCAATAACTCATGCAGCGTTTCAGGGGATTGTAACGATCGCAATCCAGGCGTATTCGGTGAAGAGACATTAATCGTAACATAATCGGCTACCGGAGCCACTCGACACAAGCCATAACGATAGTCATCGAAAGCCTTCTCATTGGGCGTCTCTTTATTCTTGCCGATATTAATACCCACTATTCCTTTATAACGTTTACCGGCTAATTGGTTCACTAAATAATCGACACCTTTATTATTAAAACCCATTCGATTAATCAGTGCCTGAGCTTGAGGAACACGAAAACAACGTGGCTGTGGATTACCTTGCTGAGGTTTGGGTGTTACTGTACCAAGTTCAATACCAGAAAAACCCAAACGAAACAAAGCCTCAACATGATCAGCATTTTTATCCAAGCCAGCGGCTAACATCACAGGATTTTTAAAGGTTAACCCCATGCAGGACATTGGCTGAGTCATACCAACTAAATTCTGGGGCAAAGGTAAATACGGCAATAAAGACAAGGTCATTCTGTGAGCCAACTCTGGCTCTAAGCGGAATAAGAGGGGTCGTATGGTAGCGTACAAATTCACTCGATTAACCCGCAGTGATCATGCATTCTTTTGACCAGACACGTAACATGGCATTACCCCCTACTTGCTGATCATAAGCAACTTCACGCACTTCAACACCGAAGTTTTGCTGCTGTAGACTCAACATTACAGATCCTAATGCATCGTGCATCACACCTTGCGAAGTCATCAAAGGGTAAACACGAACTTCTTCCGCCACGCGACACAATTCAGCCACTAAAGACTCAGTCGCACCATGACCAGCCGTGGGTGATAATGCTAAAAAGTCGGTGCATAACGCTAGTTCAAATTGGTCATTATCAAACGGTAACCTCGGCAATGTCATGGACTGATAACGCCCCTCTTCGCAACCACGTGTATAATCATCCAGGAAAAGCTGCTTACTTAACAACCAGTCATTAAATATTGTTTCAATCACCGAATCATCATGTCCGCTAACACGCTCTTGATGCTCTTTTAACATCTGACAGTTAGCATGAAATAATAACTCTGCTTCCTCAGTGAGCTCTTCTAATGAGCGACTATACAGAGAGTCACCACTCACCACATGAACACCTTGTTGAGCGAGCTCGGCATTGAAGCTGGAAATACTCCCCGGGCAATCAAGAATTGTTCGTGTTAAATCGTGATCCGACAAATCAAACATTTGATAATAATCACGTAACGCATAAACCCATCCATAGCTTTGCATGCTCTGAGACATTGCTTTTCCTAACATCAGTTGAAAACCTCAACATCATAAACAGCTTTAGAGGATAAAATCAACGCTACTACTTACTAAAAAATATTCGATTAAAAAAACACCGCACATGACTAACTTAGAAATAAAAATTAAGGGTATGTCATCGCCCTATCACCACTTCCCAATCCACTCCCATCATCATGTGTATTTTGTGGCTGGGAACCTTCTCCGTTTAAAAGAGCTGCCCTGAGGCTAGACAGGGAGTCTGAACTGACCTCGGTTAATGAGCCATCATCACTCGATGGATGACTCATCATGGTGACAGATTCTTCGTTAATATCCACACCTCCTTCCTTCTTAGGCGAGGCAACCTGTTTGAATACAGATGATACCGTGATGCCAGTCAACCATATGACGAGCAGCAAGTCTGCAGAAAACCACACATCAATACTAATGGCATCAAACCCTGCAACGTTACTCCAATCAGGATCCTTCCACACACCTAACAAGGTCTCGAAAACACTCCAAAAATTCTCTGCTTGTGGACTTAACTG
>DMFG01000182.1 GCA_003450655.1 Coxiellaceae bacterium
ATTCTAAAGCGTGTAGCGGGTTTAAAAAACTTCCACACGCTTTGTCCTTTTTTGATCGCATATGGATTATTTTATGGGTTAAGTCTCTTTAATATTTTTTTTCTACAGTCTCTATTTGCTATTGCGGTGATTGTTTTAGAAGTACCTGCGGGTGTTTTGTCCGACTGTTATGGGCGAAAACGATGTGTGTGTTATGGTGCTGTCATGGCGATCGTTTCAGCGAGTTTGTTCTTGCTTTGGACGAGTTTTTTTGGGTTTATTCTAGCAGAGTTAGCGTATGCTATGGCGTTTGTGTTGTTTTCCGGTAGTGATACGGCACTATTATTTGAGTCCAGTGACCGTCAACAGTATTCACATCATGAGTCACGTGTTCAAGCCTATTCTCGATCTTCAGAAGGATTATCCGGTTTCATCGGTGGTCTGGCTTATTCATTATCCATTGTTTTGCTACCCATACTTGAACTGATCGCAGCTATTATATTGTTGTATCAGACCTTGAGCTTGAAAGAGGTTAGATCATCTTACCCTGCTCATTGGCGTGGTTCACAGCTGCGATTAGCCTGGCTGGAACAATTGCGATCTTTGAAGCAGCATTTCATGAATCCCGATAACGGCTTTATTCGTCTTGTGATACTCTTTTCTGCTTTTGTCAGTACGATCACCTTGTCAATGTTCTGGTTGCTTCAAGTATGGTTTGCTCAGCATCATTTAGCACCTTATTGGATGGGCTGTGTTTGGTTGGTGTATCACAGCTGTTCTGCTTTCGCATCTTTATGGGTCAAGCCCTGCATGGCTCGTTTGTCGATCGATAAACTATTCATAGGCCTGTTTTTGGGTTGCACCTGTGTAGTGATTATTGGTGGGGTGGTGTCATCACAAGGAGTGCTGATCTTATTTTTACTATCGGCCTTGTTGTTTGGATTTAAAATGCCCTTTATCTTTTGTGTGATCAATCAGTCGGTGTCACATGATATTAGAGCAGGGTTATTAAGCTTGGATTCTTGTGTGAGTAGAGCGCTCTTTGCTGTGATTTCTTTAGTTGTCGGCTACGTTGTTCAGGCTTTTTCTTTTCAAGCCGCGTTTTATGTGTTGGCGGGATTCCAAGTGGTGAGTTTTTTCATCTTATTACCTCTGATCAAGTACAAACAAGTTGCTTCAGTTTAACCCGCATTAATCGTTGAGTGGCGATACGAAAGGTGTAAGGTGATCTTTATTATCAAGATGCTTTTATACCAGGAGAATAAACAGTAGAATTGTTTACATCGATATATGGGGGTGCGTCCTTAGATGAGGGGTCGTTATTCTCGCTGGTCAAGCTGGCTGATTTCTCTTTAGTCCCTGTAACTGTTAGTGTAATTGGGGCGTATGCTTGATTGATTGTTATTTCAAAAGCTTTTTTATCATCTTTAGGAACCAATTTCGCCAAGCTGTCATTAAGTGCTTGACGTAAGGTCCTATATCGGTCGCCGTGTAAAAAAGCATCGGCTATGCCTAAATTAAGTTTTTCAGGTAATTCAGTATTGGGGTAAGCATACGAATATGTTGAAAAGATATTAGCTGTTAGTTTTTCTTGTGTGGATATCGCACAATCACTTAAGACATGAGATTTTATTTGTCCGGTTTCTTTGTTGTATTCTGTAACGGTTTGAAAGGAGTTGTTAGGTGTCTCGCTTTTTTCAGTTTTTGGTGATTCATGAGTGAGAGTTAGTTTATTTGTGTATAATGATATCTCAGCATTGTGATTTGGGTAGTGATCTTTAAAAAAACTTTCGAGTTGTTTTTTTGTTATCTCATTTAGAGCGCCTGGGAAGGGGGTGTAATTACTAATAGTGGGGCTCGGTTGTGTCTCTGTTAATGTTTTTTGAAATAGTGTTAATTCTTTAATTTTCCTGTTGTAATTCCAGAGATCATTGGTTCTCTGGCCTATTACCAATCTATCAACATCATCAGTTGCTGGGGGTGGCTTGATCTGTGTATCCTTGTTATTCATCTCTTTTAGGAATTTCCCATGTTTATCTAGAGCATCGCTGGGTCTAGTTTTTGGATCATGAACATAATTTATAAGGCCAAGATGCGATAGAGTGTTTTGTATGTCTTTCCAGCTAGGGCGGGTGTCAGTGCTGTTTAGATCGAGTTTTTCGAGTGCCTTAAAAAGGTCTTGAAGATTATTTGGTATTTCATTTATTTTGCGATATTGTTTTTTTATTTGCTCACGTAGTTTTTTTAAGGATGTGAGATAATCATCTTCTGGGGTAAATTCAATGTCTTCAATTGATTGCTTAAGGTTCGAAACATGCGCTTGTATTGCTTCTTTTAATAAGTATTTAGAGTAGTCGGCTTGATCGTAGGAGTAACGGATATTTTTTTTAATCCGTTTACTGATCTCACTTAAACGCCCAAGGCCCGAAATGTGTTTTGTTTTTCCGTTTTTTAATGTTTCTAATGTTTCTCGCTTGGTGTCTGATTTAATCCTATTAAGGGTGCGTTTTAAAAGTTCACGATCGGAGGTGGGCTTTGTACTGGTTTGCTCTAAGAATTTTTTGAGTTCATCATCGCTTTTGCATGAAAGGTTTGTCTTTAGGTACAGGCGACCTAGTGCTGTAATGGCAGCTGTTCGTTCTGCCTCTTGATAGGCTTTAAACTCTGTGTTTTCTGTCATTGATAGGTGTTCTCGTGATGATGGTCTTTTTATGGATCCAATTCCAATATAGTTTCGCTGGTCCATTGTAACTCACTAACCTTAAGAAAATATTAAGAAAATTGGGGTTTTTCGGTGTTTTCTGCATGATGGCGTTTTGACGGCTGTCTGGTTCACAAGGTTTGCACTGTGGGTGTTGAGTCATTTATGGTGTTTTTACACCGGATCGCTCGGCGAATAACGACTGGCGAGGTGATTTTATGGTTTTTTGACTCAGTAAGCATAATGAGCATTAACTTTAATATTTACTTAAGCTTAGTGCTGTATGATGAGTGTCAATTAATAACAGTTATTTTGAGGTATAAGCTGTGGCAGAAGTTCTCTACCATTTGTATCAATTAAAAGATCCAGCAGGACGCAACTCATCTACTCCAAAGTATAAGTTGGTTAAGGATGGTGAAGAACCTTGGTATTGGGCAGGAGGTGAATGGCTTTCTTTATATGAAAAGTCAAAAGAAAGTCAAGAAAAAGGCTACAATCTTTTACATGAATCGAAAGATGATGCTCCTAATCAAATCTTACCGGGTAATATTGTTCTCACAGTTATTGATGGTGTTGCGCATTCAAGATGGTTTGTTGAGTTTGATGATCATACGACAGATGGTGATCATACGACAGATGGTGATCTTCGCGAATGTCGTTTGCTGGATTTATCGGATAGTGATCAGGTTCAGGTTGGTGATACCTATTGGGACTTTAATGAGGCTCCTCCTATATCAAAGACATTTGTTGGATCATCTAGGGTGGGCGACAGTCCTTCTAGTCTTATACAATCCGGTCAACTACATTGCTTGCATGAACTTAACCGTGACCGTATTTTTAAATTATTAAACGCTAAAGATGCTGAATGCTTAGAATGTAATTTTGTTTTGAGAGACTCACAGGGCAATCGTTACAATGCACAGTTAATATTTACAGATAAAAAGGTTACTGGCGTTCAGTTTAAGCAGGCCGCTGATTATGAGTTGATAAATAATGATCTTAGCAATCAATGTTTTGGTACTACGTATAATGATCTTATTGATGACATTAATAGACTAATTAACAAACAACAATACCAAAAACAAAACATAGACACTCTCCTTAGAGAGATTACGCATGAAAACATAACAGGTCAACAAGAGATCACAATTCAAGAACCAATAGGTGGTACTAATAATGTCCGTTTAATATTGAGTTGTCACAGTTTTGGTAACTACAGTTTTTCACTCAATGAAGGCAGCTTAGGGACCGACGATTTCAACTATTACTTTGGTCAAGATGAAAATCATATTGTTGCTCTTATTTCTGCAAAGCAAGATGACGTAAAGGCAGCCCGCCACGCAGCTAACGTAGATGCCGTAAAAACTGCAGCCAAAGCCAGTCCTGCACCTTTTAAAATCACCGATGAAAACGGTGATGAGGTTAATGTGCAATTGACGTGTGATGAAGATTGTAAAGTTGCTGATCTTAAGGTAGAAATTCAAAAATCTAGTGGTATGTTCCTTGGTTTGTTTGCTAAATCACAAGAAACTCTCCTAGAATCCCTAAAAGATGAACAATACCAAGCGTTCTTTGGTGTGGATAACATAAATCAGTTGAATGATAAACTAAAACCAGCTGCTGCTTCTACCCATGCTGCGAGCACAACAAGTACGCTGGGTGATGGCATGGGGGGGCTAGAAAATCGTTCTGGTGGTGATATAGATTTATTTTCTTCTTCTGATCCAAGTTCGAAACCCAGTGCTGGTCACACTATTGATCCGATGAAAATTCAGGATATGCGCAATGTTTTAAATAACCATCAATCACCAGAGGCAATAACTGCGGGCACTGGTGACCAGGCGGTTACAATTGAACGAGTAAAATTTGAGTCTGCTAGTGATGCATCACACATCGGAAGATTCGATTATAGTGTTAAACAAGGCACCTCCGATCCAAAAAAAGCACACGTACAACTACTGTCGGCACCAATAAACGGTTTTCATGCTAAGGCAGCACCTGCAGGTGGTGCATCGCAAGAGGCTCGATTAGTCGCTTGTGCGCTCGCATTGGCAGAAGGGCATCTGGCTCAAGCAGAGACAGGCCCATCAGCTACAAGTGATCTTGAGGTGAATTTTACCGTGCACTTAGGT
>DMFG01000186.1:0-1917 GCA_003450655.1 Coxiellaceae bacterium
TGACTCAAGACACATCACCACTGATATCTAACCTAGCGTGGACAGTGTCTTTTCATGACACTGCTCGTCAATTTATTGGCCGAACTGCATTAACTCAAGAACAAGAACAAGGTATCTCTGAAAAACTCGTTGGCATCTCGATGACAGAGCGTGGCGTATTACGCTCTGGTCAAGTCATTCATTTTAATAATGGCACAGAAGGAACCATCACCAGTGGTAGTTTTTCACCGACACTCAATCATGCTATTGGGTTTGCTAGAGTACCTGTTGACGCACCCAACCATGGGTCTGTCATTGTGCGCAAAAAAACCACACCCATCCAAATCATGAAGCTTCCTTTTGTTCGGCAAGGAAAACCATGCCAGCAACTACATCCTATTATTTAAGGCTAAAAGTGGCACAACACCCATTATGACTTTCAATAAAAAATAAAATCTTTATGAACACTTGCAATTATCTGCTGGTATCACTTAGAGTATTCGTTGATTTAATCAGGCACTAAAAACCCAATGGTTTTTAATGAGTAAGGAGACCTATGAGCACAACACCCGAACACTTACAGTACACCTCTTCTCATGAATGGGTTCGTCAAGAATCTGATAATACCGTAACGGTAGGTATCACCGAACACGCCCAAGACTTATTAGGTGATATTGTTTTTGTAGATCTCCCTGAAAAAAGCAGTACAGTCACTCAAGGTGATGAAACAGCTGTGGTTGAGTCCGTAAAAACAGCTGCAGATATTTACGCTCCATTAAATGGAACGGTGATTGAAGTGAATGAAGCCCTATCTGACACGCCAGAACTGATTAACTCCGACCCTTATCAAGAAGGGTGGATTTATCGACTATCGATCGATGATGCCTCACAACTGACAAAACTTCTTTCTTCAATAGACTACACTTCCACACTAGAAGATTAATCATGCCATTTATCCCCCATACCGACCAAGATATCCAAGCCATGCTAGACAGTATGGGAGAACGCTCTGTAATGGATTTATTTGATGAAATCCCTAGTGAGTTAAACGCATCTAAACGCACTCACATTCCTGACCCGCTAGATGAGCAAACATTAACGCGCTTAATGACAGAGCGTCAATCAAACCTCACACCTGGTAGTTGCTTTATTGGAGCAGGGGCCTATGACCACTACATACCGGCAGCTGTTTGGGAACTCACACGTCGCGGCGAATTCTATACGGCTTACACCCCCTATCAGGCGGAAGCTAGTCAAGGCAGTCTTCAAGTGATTTACGAATTCCAATCAGCCATGACCGAACTGATGGCCATGGAAGTCTCCAATGCATCACTCTATGATGGCTCTTCTGCTTTAGCTGAAGCTGTACTAATGGCAGTTCGCCTCAAACGGGGAAAGAAAACACGTGTCCTTGTCCCCACACACATACATCCACACTATCGCACAGTGTTACACACATTAACCAAACACCAAGCTATTGAATTAGTCGACATTCCCTACAACGCGGCAACAGGAACGCTCGACACAGAAACATTTCATACTTACTTTGATGACAACACTGCAGCCTGCATTATTCCTCAACCTAATTTTCTAGGAACACTAGAACCTGTTGATGAACTCACTAAGATTGCTCATCAACGAGAGGCTTTAGTAATTGCACAAGTTAACCCTCTTGCCATGGCCAGGCTACAACCCCCAGGAGAATGGGGTGATACCGGCGCTGATATTGCCTGTGGTGAAGGACAACCATTAGGAGTACCACTCTCAATAGGCGGCCCTTATTTTGGTTTTCTATGCTGCCGCACCTCTGATGCAAGACAAATGCCAGGACGCATAGTGGGCAGAACCATTGATAGCAACCAAACGCCTTGCTACACACTCACCTTACAAGCACGCGAACAACACATTAGACGCAGCAAAGCCACTTCAAATATTTGC
>DMFG01000186.1:2216-4750 GCA_003450655.1 Coxiellaceae bacterium
CCACTTCAAATATTTGCACCAATCAAGGCCTAGTGGTTACTGCAGCCACTATTTTTATGCGTCTTATGGGCGCATCAGGATTATTGCAAACAGCGCAAACATGCCATCAACGCGCACAACAATTACAAACTTTATTACATCAACATCCTGATATTGAGCCTGTCTTTACAGCGCCTTTCTTTAACGAATTTGTTATTCGATTTCCCAAACACCGCTGTCATGACATTCTGAACACTCTAAGAAAACATGGTATACAGGGCGGGTATGACCTCAGTCAAACACACCCTGAGCTAGGGCAAGCACTATTAGTGTGCGCTACTGAAGTCAATACAGATAGTGATATAGAACGTTATCAACAATGCTTACAACAGGATCTTTCATGAGTTTAATGGCTGACATAATGACAACTCCCACCCCTAAAACATCAACGTCTAAAACCATTCACCTTAGACAAACACCCCCACGCATACCTAAAATGCCAGAACTACAATGCGTTCGTCATTACACGCGTCTATCACAAAAAAACTTTAGCATTGATACACACACCTACCCACTGGGTTCGTGCACCATGAAGTATAATCCCAAAGTAGCACATAGCATTGCCAGCCTTCCCGGTTTCAATCAAGTTCACCCATTAACTAACCCCGCTGACATGCAGGGCGCCATGGCTTCTCTATATGAGTTACAAACGTTACTCACTGAACTCACTGGCATGCAAGAAGTCTCTCTCACCACAATGGCTGGAGCACAAGGTGAGTTTGCCGGTGTTGCTATGATCAAGGCATACCATACATCACGCCAAGACCATGCTCGTCAGGAGATCCTTGTTCCTGATGCTGCACATGGCACTAACCCAGCATCAGCTGTTCAGTGCGGCTATCGTGTCAGAGAAATACCCACAACACCTGACGGTGACGTTGATCTTGAAGCACTAAAAGCCGTAGTAGGACCACACACTGCTGGCATCATGCTCACCAACCCTTCTACATTAGGCGTATTTGAACGTAACATTTTAAGCATTGCTGATATCATTCATGAAGCTGGGGGCTTACTCTATTACGATGGTGCAAACCTCAATGCTATTTTAGGCCACTTCAGACCAGGCGATATGGGTTTTGATGTGATGCATCTTAATCTACATAAAACATTTGCAACACCGCATGGTGGAGGTGGACCTGGAGCCGGACCCGTACTCGCTAATGATCGATTAAAAGCATTTTTACCCACCCCGATCATTGGGAAGACTGATACAGGCTTTCAATGGCTAACTGATCAAGAGCGCCCACAATCCATTGGCCGCTGCACAACCTTTATGGGTAACACCGGTGTATTACTCCGCGCATATGCCTATATTCGCTTACTCGGCAATACCGGCGTACAACGCGTCAGTGAAATAGCCACCTTGAATGCTAACTACCTTATGCACCACTTACAAAAAATGGGGTACACACTAGCATTCCCCAAACGACGTGCCAGCCATGAATTCATTATTACGCTGAAACCAGAATACGAACAATATCAAGTGAAGGCACTCGACCTAGCAAAACGCCTATTAGACTATGGCATTCACGCACCAACGATTTATTTTCCTTTATTAGTTCCTGAGTGCTTACTCATAGAACCCACTGAAACCGAAAGTAAAGCTGAATTAGATACCTTTCTTGATATCATGCAACGCATCCTTCATGAAATACACACAGAACCTAAACAGGTTCAATCAGCACCCCATGAACTGACACTAAAACGTGTGAATGAAGTGCATGCTGCGAAAAATTTAGACTTAACCGATCATCACTGTTTAGACCTCAAGCATGATCAATAATCACCGAAGACAATGCATAGCTCTCATCGAATCACTATACATAGATTGAATGATGTGTTAAAACAGTTGGCTTCTGATTACTGTTATTATTTAAATAGGTTTTATTATGAACAAAATTTACGTAGGCAACCTGCCTTATAGTGCCACTGAAGGGGAACTTCGCGAATTATTCTCAACATGTGGTGCCATTAAAGAGATTGCCTTTATCAAGGATAGATACACTGGACAATGCAAAGGCTTTAGCTTCATTGAATTTGATGATGCGAGCTCAGCGCAAAATGCCATAGAGCAATACAATGAACAGGACTTCAATGGTCGCAAACTACGCGTTAACATTGCACAAGAACGAGAAAGTGGTGCCAATGGCAATCGACGCTCTCAACGTGCACCTTACTAATCAGTCAATGAAGTATAAAAAAAGCCGCACTCAATGCGGCTTTTTTATATCTTCAGTCTATATCCATCCGCCTCATGCAGAGTCTACTAAAGCAACTTGCTGCAGTGGAAAATGCCCAACATGCAGGACATCATGAGCTCTAGCTTCTTGGGATAATTCATCTTCACTCCAAGATAGGGTTTGCGTACTCACCTGCCCATTTTGCAAAAAAGTGGCCAAGACACAATCTTCAAAGATAGATAACTGAAGGCTCATCGAGCGATTATGAGGAACTGGACTTTCATTAAATGCAATGCCCGCATCAATACCATAACA
>DMFG01000053.1:0-893 GCA_003450655.1 Coxiellaceae bacterium
CAGCGCTGTAACATCGATAGGCACATGCGAAGGTGCTTGCGCACCATCAATCACAACGGGGATTGCTTTTTCATGAGCATCTTCAATCATGGATTGGATGGGATTAATCGTACCCAATGCATTAGATACATGCATTAAAACAACAACCTTAGTCTTATCTGATAATAATGCACGATAAGCTTCAAGATCTAACTCGCCATTATCTAGAATTGGAATAATTTTCAAGCTAGCGCCAGTAGCCTCACATGCCATCTGCCAAGGTACAATGGTTGAGTGATGCGCCATCACTGACATCACCACTTCATCACCGGCAGTAAGTTCTGACTGACCAAAGCCATGCGCAATACAATTCATCGATGCTGTTGCACCACTGGTAAAGATAATCTCTTCGTTCGCTTTCGCATGAATAAAATGACGCACTTCCTGACGACAAGCCTCATAACGAATGGTAGCTTCATGAGACAAAGCATACACACCACGATGCACGTTAGCATTATGTTGAGCATAATACTCCTGAATCGTATTAATGACACAAGCAGGCTTCTGACTGGTCGCTGCCGTATCAAGATAAATCAATGGCGATGACTCACTAGATGCATGACCCAATAAAGGAAACTCATGGCGTAAATGTTCAGCGTCTAACTGAAACTCAGCCAGTTCTGTCATAACGTTGCTCCTGTTAACGTAGCGTAATGTGACAACTTTTCCATCATGGCATCACGAACTCGATCAAGACAAATACCTGAAGGAACACTTTCCAGCAATGCATCAACATAACTATGCAATAATAATGCATAGGCTAATTGTTGAGACATACCACGGCTACGACAATAAAAAATAGCACGAGGATCAAGTTGACCAATAGTCGCACCATGAGAACACTTGACATCATC
>DMFG01000053.1:1145-3606 GCA_003450655.1 Coxiellaceae bacterium
TCTTGTCATTAAATAATAAATTGAATCTTCATTTACAGACCCAGAAGTTGATCCATGAGAACACTTGACATCATCGGCATCAATTTCAAGCTGGGGACGAACAAAAGCTTTGGCTTGAGGAGACAATAATAGATTATTATTGGTTTGATCCGCAGTGATTGAACTAATATTTGCTTCTACCTGCGCTTTACCACTAAACACAGCAACACCACGATCATCCACCAAATTACGAAAAAATTGTTGGCTCTGTGTGTGTGATGCTTGATGATTAATTAAAATATGCGTATCCATATGCTGACAACCTGTCACATGCGAAAATCCGATCAGCGAACAAGTAGCTGCCTTATCGTTTAGATCAGAGGTCAATGCATTGCGTGATAACCCAGCGCCCAATTGAGCTGCACAGTGCATCCAATGAGAATCACGCTGCTGATCGACACGGGTCTGTGTCACATAGGTTGCTGTGTCAGCATAACGCTGTAACTCATAGTGATGCAGCGTAGCATTGGCTGCTAACACAATGTCAGTAACTTGATTATGGAAAACTGAAACTCCAGGATGAGAAACACCTTCTTGAAGCAGAGACAATGACGCGCTTTCACCTAACTCAACACGCAATGCTGTGTGATGCATGCTATGCATAGAAGCATCAGAAAAATAATGCAGCAACTGAATAGGGGTCTTTACATTCACTCCCGGCTTAACTTGCAATGTCATCGTATGAGTGAGTAATGCTGCATTCAGCTGCACCAATGGGTCAGTGGACTGGGTCGCATGATCAAACAACCTCTGATAATCATTCATAGATACAGCTTGATCAAAACACACATTCACTTGCTGTTGGATAGCCTCTAAATCAGAACAATCAGGTACAAAACAACCATCGACAAAAACTAACGCATGAACATCGGCAGCTTTTAAAGCCAATAATTTTTCGACATCGAAGCTCGGGGTTGATACCCCTAAAGCCAACATCTCATTTTGCTGAGATAATGCCGTTAAGGGTGAGTACTTCCACGCCTCATTACGACGCGTTGGCAACCCTTGTGCTAAATATGCAGTTAAGGCTTGTCTTTGCTGTTCACGAAACTCAGACAATACTGGGTTATTCTTACGCGACAACTGACCCTGTAAGTGCTCAGCATCCCAAGTGGTTATTGCTTGTGAAACACTCATGCATTACTTCCTACCGTTTGATACGCTGCGTAACCATTTTTCTCTAACTGAACCGCTAACGATTTATCACCAGAATCAACAATACGACCATCGATCAATACATGAATATAATCAGGCTCAATGTAATCCAATAATCGCTGATAGTGAGTCACCAAAATAATAGCACGCTCACTGGAACGCATACGATTCACACCATCAGCTACGATACGCAATGCATCAATATCCAACCCTGAATCGGTTTCATCTAAGATGGCTAACTTAGGTTGCAATAGAGCCATCTGTAGAATTTCATTACGTTTTTTCTCACCGCCTGAAAAACCAGCATTAACGGCACGTTTTAAGAAAGACTCATCCAAACCAACGTGCTTAATTTCAGACTTCACCATTTTCATAAAATCAAAACTGTCTAATTCAGATTCACCACGTTGAACACGCAGACTATTCACCGCAGCCTTTAAAAAATAGAGATTATTAACCCCTGGAATTTCAACCGGATATTGAAAAGCTAAAAACACACCAAGGGCGGCACGTTCTTCAACCGATAGGTCTAGTAAAGACTCATCTAACACCGTGACTTGACCCGATAAGACGGTTAAGTCCTCGCGCCCTGCTAACGCATTAGCTAAAGTGCTTTTACCTGAACCATTTGGCCCCATAATCGCATGCACTTCGCCTGCTTTTACTGACAGATCTAACCCCTTCAAGATCTCACGATCACCGGCATTAACATATAATGATTGAATATCTAACATGACTCCCCCTCTAACCCACACAGCCTTCTAAGCTGACTTCAATTAACTTTTGAGCTTCAACAGCAAATTCCATTGGCAGCTCATTAAATACCGTTTTACAAAATCCATTTACAATCAGTGACACCGCATCTTCTTCATTGATGCCACGCTGCTTTAAATAAAACAGTTGATCTTCACTAATTTTCGATGTTGTCGCTTCATGCTCAATGTGACTAGTATCATGACTGGCTTCAATATAAGGGAACGTATGTGCACCACATTCAGACCCTAATAACAATGAATCACATTGCGTAAAATTACGCGCGTGCTTTGCCGTTGGTGCCATACGCACTAATCCACGATAACTGTTTTGACCATGACCTGCTGAAATACCTTTGGAAATAATCGTACTGCTGGTGTGCGAGCCTAAGTGAACCATCTTAGTACCCGTATCCGCTTGCTGATAGTTATTCGTCAAAGCCACCGAATAAAACTCACCTACTGAATGATCACCTTTAAGAATGACACTGGGATATTTCCAAGTAATTGCAGAA
>DMFG01000193.1 GCA_003450655.1 Coxiellaceae bacterium
TTAACCCCATACTCCCTTAGCAGGGGAGCGCCTTCAGCCGCTCGGCCATCTCTCCACAAGGCAGGCATCATACCATCACCTTTATCAAAAATGAACTGCTTATTAGTCCTGATTCCGTGTTTTTTTCTCTCCTTGATACGCGGTCAAAATATGAGCTGGCTTACCCCAAGTTTTATAGGGATAAGCCAACTATCATTGTCTTATTACAAGACTAAATCAGCACCACCGCTTTGATAGAAGTAATAAGACACACCTAACATCACGGTATTTGAGGATGGATGAAACGTATAACTAATAACATTACCATTAGAATCATTAAAATCATCTGGATCGACAGCATTATAGTGCCAGTAGTCATATTCCAAGCGAACACTCCACTTCGGGGTAATCATTGTCTCAACACCTGCCCCCAAACGGTAGGAAAAGTCATGCTCTGAGAAGTGACCGTTATAACCCGGCAAATCCTGCACATTAATATATTCCGTTAACTGATTATCCGATGAGCTCGTGTATTCGCCATAGCCTATTCCCATTCGAGCATACAGTTTTGTTGAATCTGTCAATAAATAGCCTGGAAT
Organism: Coxiellaceae bacterium; assembly: GCA_003450655.1. Classification (GTDB taxonomy): domain Bacteria; phylum Pseudomonadota; class Gammaproteobacteria; order Coxiellales; family Coxiellaceae; genus UBA9148. The sequence continues at coordinate 579 of DMFG01000193.1, forward strand.
AAGACTCACGCCAAAATTATATTTCCATTGCGTATTGGCAGAAAACGAACCATCTGAAATATCAAAATATGACACATCTGTTTTAGCCGTAAAACCTGTAAAATTTGCCTCTAGACCTAAAGTCATGACATGAGGAATAGGCTGACTCACAATACCAATATAAACGTCACCAACACCACCATCGGCAGCTGCCTGTGACGATGAGCTTCCAACAGTCCCTAGCATATTCGTTGTATTCGTGGACATGTCGGAAGTTAATGACTGAAAACCACCTTCAACACCCACATAGACATCACTCGCGAAAATTGAGCTCGACAATGAGCACAACGTGCAGAAATAAACTGCCACCACTAAACCATACCGTAATTTTTTCATAACACTCTCCTAATACTCTATTTTTAAAATCTATACCGACATCAAATAACAAACACCCCTAACCTAACTGCGAACAGTTAACCTTTCTTCTTGACGATCACTGTTTTTGTTTTCAGCACTAGAAGAACCACCCCTTAAACGACGTGTAGAAAATAACGTTTGACTATAAGCTGTATCTGATAATTCATTACTACTAGGGTCTTTTAATACCATTTCCAAGTCAGCTTGAGCTTCAGCTGGGTAATACTGACACTGCAAACCCTGACTGAACCACTCATTTAGGGCAGCAACCTGATCTGTATTTGTAAGATCACAATTGAATAGTTGGGTTTCACCAGTTGACTGAATAACTGCCGTATATTCATCACTCCCACCGCCCGTTAATGAAAGGCCTTGACCAGGATATCCATAACATGCACCTCCCTGAGAACAACCCCAGCTGCTTGTATCCGGTTGCTGATAACTGACCACAACCTGTCCTTGTGAAGTAGGCCAGGGTGTGGGCGCTACTGTAGGCGAACTAGAACCTTCTGAAGGCTGATGGGTAGGGACTAAAGTTGGCCCGCTGGTAATCTCTGTTGGAGTCCATGTTGGCTCCAATGTTGGCCCGCTGGTAAGCTCTGTTGGAGTCCATGTTGGCTCCAATGTTGGCCAGTTGGTAAACTCTGTTGGATAAAAGGTTGGAACAGCCGACGGAAATTGAGAACTATTATCTGGGACTGGGGGAACAAAAGGAGAGCTAGATGATCTATTATTGGTTGATAGTGTTGCACCCAATGCCGCCGCTCCCGCTGTTAGGAGTAACAAGAAGCCTAGTCTGATACCACGCCTAACGTTGAGCTCTTTGTGGCGCAGTTGTTGTGCTTCCACATCATTAGGTTCACGTTGACCATTGCCAGGATACCTGATTTGGTGAAGCCTCGAACTTTGCCATAAAGCTGTTGCTTCTGGGGTAGCACGTTCCTGGAGGGCCGCAAACCTCAAATCTGTCTCGTGTATCAAAGTCAGGTCGTTGGCCTGGGACGTGCATGGCGAAAAATATTGCAACAATAAATATAAATAATCAGAACAGTTATATCCATGATCTGGGTTAGCATGATCTGGGTTAGCATGATTTGCGTTACCAAGTAACCTTTCATCTAATTGATCATCTAACATTAATTCACCCTCTCTATTAAAATATTTAGCTTTACCACCCTAAAATATAACTCCATCGACAAGCACATATTCCTTTTTGATCAAGGGTCAGCTGCATATTCATTAAAGGCATTTACATGGAAGAAATTAAATCAACTACCGGCTATTTTCAATAGAATGCGGTTTAAATTAGCAACATTATCACTATATAATATTAATTTAAGGTTTTAGGGTGTTTAAAAATAATACTTTATCTATCAGAATTTCGAAGACACTCAACTATTAACCATCAGCATGACCTATGCTGAAAGAGAAGTGGCGTCACACAATAAGTGCGTGCAATCTATTCACTTAATAAAACAATAGATAATCAATCTTCTGATCGATTACCGATATTATCACTATCGTTTTCTTGCGCAATGCGATTATAAATTTCTTCACGATGCACAGAAACATCCTTAGGTGCATCAATACCCAAACGCACCTGATTGCCTCGAACACCTAATACTGTCAACTTGACATCATCGCCAATCACGACAGCCTCACCAATTCGTCTGGTTAAAATTAACATTTCCTTCTCCCTTTTTTCAGACCAACTGTAAACACAATTATTTACAAGTTCGCTGTTATTGTAGTAGAAAATATTAGACCTTGCTCAAGTAAAATATAACCATATGATTACTAATCAATTATTTTATTTTAAGTGAGCAATGGCAATCGAGACAATTAACAGAAAAATTTAAATAATTAGCTTTTTTAACAATAAGTTATGATTTAAACTAACTATATGCGAGAACAATGGATGGTACATCGTGTTACAACAGTTTACTCATACAAAGTATTTTCGAATAATTAGCCTATGCTTAGCTTGTTTATCGATCTTCTATTTTTCACAAGCAAATGCAACCAATAAAATATTTTATAAATGCCGCATAGCTATCAACCCTTATCTAGATGAGGCCCAGTGCAAAAAACCATACACTGACGCCTGCTCACAACGCACTCGAATTGTTACCTTTGCACCTTCATCAACAACATCAGACTATAACGATCGACGATCCACAGTCATCATTGATAAATTAGCTAAAAAAGCCTATCTAATAGATCTTACTGCACAAAACACCTTGAAATTAAAACCAACAAAAATGTATATCACTGGCTCTTCCACTATTCGTAGTTACTGCACCATTAAAGCCTCACCCCAATATGCCGATCCAGGCTACTATGAATTTATGAAATCCCAAGGGAAAAATAGCAAAATCAGGCAGAAACGAATTCTCAGAATACGGCCATCCATTTTTAAATCATTCAATAATAATAAGCACACGACTTCACTGATTGATATTACTGGAAGAAAAATCTATTTTTTTTGGATTGATAAAGAAAATGAGATGCACTTACACAGGCTGACACTAAAGGATTTAAAATACTTAGCTAACCCATATTTAAAAAAAGGTTTGAGCATTCTAGATAAGGATCTTGAAAAACAAGAGACTGATAAGAACGCAATCAAAGGGTCATCTGCAGGACAAATAAAAGCTCTAGAAAAGAAAATAAAAGAAGAGTATCAAACATATTTTAAAGTTAACAAGCAGTCAAACTATCAATTTAAGGACTAGTAACTCATGTAGTCTTTCATCAGACAAACAGATGCAAAAACAGTCCTATAAAATATTGATTCAATCAACTCAACAAATTGATAACAGCTTTTAACTCCTCTTCGGTATCGACCCCTGGAGGCACTGGCTGTTCATAAATCCGCATATGAATACGGCCGCCATTCCAGATAATTCTCAACTGCTCTAGTTGCTCAATAGATTCTAATGGCGATGCTGACCATTTTTTATAATCGCCTAAGAATGCAACACGATACCCATACATACCAATGTGCCTATAGTGATGGCCAGTTAATGTCATATCACTTGGAGCTGTCATTCCATCTCTATTCCATGGCATAGGTGCTCGACTAAAGTACACAGCATAATGTCGCCGATTCAAAACCACCTTAACAACATTAGGATTAAATAAATCTTTCGCTGATTGAATCGGGGTACATAAACTAGCAACTTTTATATGCTCATGCTCAACCAAGTCCTCTGCCAATAATTGAATCATTGACTGAGGAATCAAAGGCTCATCCGCCTGCAAACCGATCACTACATCATCAGACTCTAACTCCAAAGCTTCAACAGCTTCACAAATGCGCTCTGTGCCTGATTGATGGGAAGAGTCTGTCATGCAAACTGCTGCACCAAAAGCTTCGGCCACATCAGCAATAGCCTCATCATCTGTAGCTATAGTGACTGAAGCAGCACCACACTGAGCAGCACTCTCATACACATATTGAATCATTGGTTTTCCAGCTAAATCCTTCAAAACTTTTCCCGGAAAACGGGTTGAATTTAAGCGCGCTGGAATGATGACATGAAAACTCATCTTTATGACTCCTATTCAAGTAAACGACGAGCCTGCTCTTCTAACATAACAGGAATACCATTATGTATAGGGTAAGCTAGCTTATCAATTGCACAGACTAACTCTTGTTGACGAGCATCGTAGAGTAAATGACTCATACAAAGAGGGCACGCCAATACATCCAATAACTTTGGGTTCATAATCTATTTACACCACTATTTTTTTAAAATGTATCACTCTGACAAGAAGAATCAAGAACATTTTTTTAAAAAGAAAACTAAAGACAAAACTTGGTCGGGACGGCAGGATTTGAA
>DMFG01000133.1 GCA_003450655.1 Coxiellaceae bacterium
TTTAAAAACTTCTTTTGAAAACGGCATTAATTTTTTCGATACAGCTGATGTATATGGTAGTGGTCGAAACGAAGGGCAAATCGGTCTAACTATATCAAAAATCATAGATCAACGGATATCAACTAGACACCAAATTATTATAGCCAGTAAATGTGGGATTGTTAATAAAACAGAGGGTTCGCTCAAACGTTGCATTGATAATTCCTATGATTATGTAATTAATGCATGCAACCAGAGTTTGGCACGTCTTGGTCAAGACGTAGGATATATAGATCTATTTTATCTTCACCGCGTTAATCAAGATCAATTAGAGGATTCCATGAAGGCCATGACCTATCTGTTGAAAACAGGAAAAATTCGTTCTGTGGGGCTTTCAGAAGCAAGTCTCGGTGTTATTAAAAGAGCGAATAATCTTTTAAAGGCATATTCCCATGGTAAGCACCAGATCATAGCCCTACAAGTTGAGTTATCCCTAATCTCAAAGCAGTCCTTATCGAACGGTACATTGGATTATTGTCTCAATAATGATATCTCTTTTGTGGCTTATAGCCCATTGTGTCGAGGGCTACTAACTAGCGAGATTGAGGACCGAAATCATCTTGCTGTCGACGATTTTAGAAGATCATTGCCGCGCTTTCAAAAAGATAATATCTCATATAATTTAAATCTACTAAAATCTATTAAACAAGTTGCTGATGATAAATCCTGTACAACGGCACAAATTGCGCTAGCGTGGGTGAAATCAATAGGTGCTATTGCGATTGCTGGAACAACTAAGGAAAATAACCTTATATCGAATATAAGAGCACTGGAGATCCATTTAACAGATGATGAAGTAGAGCTACTTTCTTCAATAGGAAATGCCAATGGCTATCGTTATTCAGAGGAGGCAATGCAGTTGTATGGTCTGGATGACGAGATGAGTGAATGCTAATATTTACTGCGAAAATTTTTTTCTACTGATGGGCCTGTTACAGTGCAATCACTTTTTGTGAGAATTACGCATGTTACAGCTGTCTGAGATTACCCTTCGTCGTGGCCCAGTGTGCTGTTAGAACAGGCGACCCTGCGGATGGAGTCTACACACAAAGTCGGTATTGTTGGTTGTCATGGTGCTTGTAAAACCTCGCTGTTCGAATTTATTACTCAGAAAATTACATGAATAGAAGCATATACGTGAAATGAATGGCCAAGTATCCTGCATTAATAAATTGGCGGGATAAAAAAACAACTAACGAAAACACCTTAGTGAGCACTTTCGATTGATATTGCGAGTCATTGTTTTAATATTAAGTTTATTCAGTATTTTACGAATATGTATTATGTCTTTTGAATTGAGGTTTCTTCTATCTGTTCTAACAAATGAAACCAGAGAGCAATTCTTACGTCGCTCCCCGCATAGCTGTTCCATTGTAGGGCTGCGTCTGATCGGGTAAAGATAATTAACACACCGTGTGTGGGTTGTGCCACCATATCGAAGGCCTACTTTTAGTAACTCATTACGAAGCCTTTCGAAATGATTTGATGTTATACGAGCCCTCGCTACACAGTCTTGATCACTAATTGTTAGCAATGCAAGTTCATTATTTGCAACGGCTGAATTATTGATCATCGGCAAGATCAAGCAAAAGCCTAAGACGAAATATAGGGATTTTTTTATTATAGAGGTCATTCTGTTTCTCCTGATTATTTGTTCTATTCAAATTGTATACCAATCATTCTAGGGTTTTCTTTTCATAGGTTTAAATTACTGTTTATTATGGTTTTTTGTAAAAGTGACAGTGTTTTAATCATTGGTTTTGTCAGCATTTATTTTGAGATTCCCTCCTGGGTCTGTTACAGTGCAACCACTTTTTCTGAGAAATTCGTATGTTACAACTGTCTGAGATTACCCTTCGTCGTGGCACTAGTGTGCTGTTAGAACAGGCGACCCTGCGGCTGGAGTCGACATACAAGGTCGGTGTGGTTGGTCGTAATGGTGCTGGTAAAACCTCATTATTCAAATTATTACTGGGCGAGTTGCACGAGGACCAGGGTAGGGTGCAGTGGCCATCTGCATGGCAAGTGGTGCACTTGCAACAAGCATTACCCGATACGGATTTAACCGCGTTTGAATATGTACGATCTGCGGATACACAGTGGACGCAATTGCATGCGCGCATTACAGCCGCTGAAGCGGTGAATGACGGCGCAGTCTTAGCCGAGTGTTATGAAGTCATGCAAGTGATTGATGGCTATCGCATGGAGAGTCGTGTCGCGACTCTGCTCAATGGTTTAGGTTTTACGCCGTCAACTTATCATCAACCGGTTACCGATTTTTCTGGTGGTTGGCAGATGCGTTTGCAATTAGCGCGCGTTTTATTGGCACCCTCCGATGTCTTGTTGTTGGACGAGCCCACCAACCATCTCGATCTTGAAACGATTATGTGGTTGGAATCCTGGTTGAACACCTACCCAGGGTTATTGATGGTGATTTCACATGACCGTGATTTTCTTGATCGTGTGACCACGCATACCGTTTCGATCATGCATCAACGTTTGCGCTTGTATCAAGGCAACTACTCGTCATTCGCACGGCAATTTCAAGAGGCTTTGGTCTTACAAGATAAATCCAATCAAAAGATTATAAAGCAACAACAGCATTTACAATCCTTCGTTGATCGCTTTCGAGCTAAAGCGACCAAAGCGAAACAAGCACAAAGTCGCATGAAGGCGATCGAAAAACTCTCTACCAGTTCAGACCTGCAAGAAGAACAGGCATTATCGATGCAATTCTTTGATAGCACAGCGGTTGGTTATCCGGCGATTAGCATCAGAGCTGATTGTGGCTACGGCGACCAGGTGATTTTAAAACACGTGGAACTGAATGTTGGCGGTGGTGATCGCATTGGTGTGATTGGCATGAACGGTTCTGGTAAGTCCACATTGTTGAAGTCACTTGCTCAAGCGTTAGAGCCTGTTAATGGTGAGGTGTCGCATCATCCAAAAGCCCGTATCGGTTATTTTTCGCAACAACAATTGGACATGCTGCATCTGGATGAAACACCATTAGCCCATGTGCTACAACAAGCCGATCATCTCACTGAAACTCAGGCGCGTAGTTATTTAGGAGGGTTTGGCTTTGGGCAGGATAAAGTCACAGCCAATGTATCGTTATTCTCCGGTGGTGAAAAAGCTCGTTTAGCCTTGGCACTATTGATCGAGCAAAAGCCGAATGTATTGGTGTTGGATGAGCCAACCAACCATTTGGACATGTCGGTGCGAGAAGCATTGATCATGGCATTGAATGATTTTTCGGGTGCCGTTTTATTGGTATCACACGATCGCTATTTTATCGAATGTTGTGTCAACACTTTGTGGTGGGTTAAGCAAGGGCGCGTGCACACTTACGAAGGTGATTTATCCGACTATCAAACGCTGTGTTTGTCTTCGCAACAGGTAGAGCCAGATAAGACTCAACAGCCCAAGGTGATGTCTCGAGCCGAGACAAAACAGTTAAAACAATTGGAACGTGAGATTGATAAGCTCACGCAACAATTAAAAACCATTGAGTCAAAACTGGCTGATGTCAGTTTGTATGAGGCAGATCAAGCCGAGCAATTGCAAAAAACCCTTGCTCGACAACAGACATTGCAACAAACACTGGATGACAAAGAGCAGCAATGGTTTGCATTGTCTGATCAGTCGTAATCCGTGTGATGTTGATTAATTACCTCAGACTTGATGGTTAGTTAGCGTGAGGCCTTGTTCAACATGTGTTGAGTCTTCTTTTATTTTCGAAGTCTGAACGTTGAATGGCCACGCCAGTAAATAATTTCGAATACTTTTAGTCTTCGTTGAAGCTATCATCGCAGCAAGCCCAAGCAATGAGATCGATAACAAAGGTAATGGATCGATGTTTTGATGCTCTGTGACTCTTCTGGTAACGCCTTGTTGAGGTGAGTGAGTTGATGCGTACCATATGAATGTGCCCAAGAATGCTAAACCAAACGCAAACCCAATGCGTTCACAGCATGGGGAGCATTCTGTGTTGTTATCATTATTTTCGAGCAGCGGGCCTCTTAGTGTGTTGGTCTCTGTATTGGCTGGCATGTATCTCTCCTCGGTTTTATCTGTTGAATAACAGCACAGTTGGTTTAATATTTTGTCTATGTTGTGGTGTAATTTAAGGTTTCTTAAGCCCACTCGCTGTTTGAACTCAGGATAAAATGAGTGGCTTTCCTTTGGTTAAAACTCTGTGTGTTATTAATGGCGATCAGACATTATTTAAAGGGTTCATAGGATTTTCTTGAGTATTAGAATTTCTAATCGAATGAGCTCTATCTGAAAATAAACCGAGTAAGCAACCTTCCATATATCGGGTTGCCGCCAAAGCGATAACTACCAATATCCATACAGCAGCTGATTTGACTGGTTTACTGAGTGATAAGTTACGGCGGGAAGAGTGATCCGCATGCTCTTCATGATCATAGTTCGATGATGTCTCCTGTAAATCAATGAAATAAGTGACTGTACCGATAGCACCTACGATAAGGAATACGGCAGTGAGATATGCACAGTCACGACAACTTCTGCTGTTATTACCCGTTATATAATCATTCTGATCGCTAAGTTCATTTCGGCTAT
>DMFG01000137.1:0-352 GCA_003450655.1 Coxiellaceae bacterium
GTGTTAAAGTCATCGGACATCGCCGCTAGAAAAGCTTGATAACTCGGATGTTCAACATCACCATCAGTCCCATGCTCGAGACCTCGAATGGCTGTATATAAACGCTCTAAGGCTTGCTGAGTATTCGCAATCGCAGATTCGGTATAATTAATCGGACTACGATAATGACTCCCTAACATAAAGTGTCGCAACACCTCTGGGTGATGGTCAGATAAGAAGTCACCAATCGTTATCGAATTACCCAGTGACTTTGACATCTTTTCATCATTGATAGTTAACAAACCGACATGCATCCAATAATTGGCTAACTTACAACCATGAGCTGCTTGCGATTGTGCAATTTCATTTTCAT
>DMFG01000137.1:701-3718 GCA_003450655.1 Coxiellaceae bacterium
CCATACCACCACCATGAATATCAATCGTTTCTCCCAACAATTCAGCAGCCATTGCAGAACATTCAATATGCCAGCCTGGTCGACCCTCACCCCACGGTGACGCCCAAGAAGGCTCACCAGGTTTAGCGTGTTTCCATAAGGCAAAATCTAAAGGGTCACGCTTATCCTCGTTGGCATCAATACGAACACCACTCATCAAAGCATCCACATCGCGACGTGAAAGTTGACCATAATCGGGATAGGACTTAACCGAAAAATACACATCGCCGTTACTTGCAGCATACGCCATCTGTTGATCGATCAATCGTTGGATCAAAGCAATCATCTGTGGGACATAATCCGTTGCCCTCGGTTCATGATCGGGCGGCATTACACCAATAGCTTGCTCATCTTGATGCATGGTATTAATCACACGCTCAGTCAGGGCTTCAGTGGTTTCTTGATTCAACAACGCGCGCTGTATAATTTTATCATCGATATCGGTGATGTTACGCACCCAGGTTAAACGATAACCCAGTGCTCGAAAAGTGCGAGCAACCATATCGAAGATAACTGCCGCACGCGCATGACCAATATGACAATCGTCATAGACCGTGTTACCACACACATACAAACTCACCTGACCAGGCACTAACGGCTCAAATTCGCGTTTATCTTGATGCAAACTATCGTAAATCTTCACGCACTCTACTCCCCATCATCCTGGAACAAGCTAAACCCAGGTGTTTTTTCAAAAAAGTATGCTACACTGCACAGCCATGACACGCCATACTTATTTTATATCAGACCTTCATCTGAGCGAATCTCACCCTGAGATCACACAAGCCTTTTTTGACTTTGTAGAAAAAAAAGCCACGCATGCTGACGCACTCTATATTTTAGGTGATTTTTTCGAAGTCTGGGTCGGCGATGATGATATCACACCGCTGTCTGAAAGCGTTTGCCAAGCACTGCAAACACTACACCAACAAGGAACTGCGATTTATCTCATGCATGGCAACCGAGACTTTCTGATGGGTCAAGCATTCTGTCGGCAAGCTGGTGCAACACTACTGCAAGACCCCTGTATGATTGACTGCTATGGCAAACCCATTCTGCTGTGTCATGGTGATTCCTTATGCACCGATGACATTAGTCATCAACGCTTTCGTCGCATCACTCACCAGCGCTGGTTACAAAAACTTTCTCTATATCTACCGCTAGTATGGCGACAAAAAATAGCCCATAAAATTCGTCTAGCCAGCCAAAATAGACCCAACGATAACATGAACGATCAACGTTATGATGTCACCCTAGAGGCAACAACACGAGTCATGCAATCTCATGAAGCAGATTGCCTCATTCATGGCCACACCCATAAGCCTGACTGTCATAACATCACAATCCAAAACCAACCTGCCCTACGCTACGTTCTCGGGGCCTGGGAAAACACCGCTCAAATCTTACGCATTGATGAGCATCAAAACATCTCGTTTGAAACGCTAAACATTGCAAACTAGCACACAACACACCGTACCACCTCTTTAATATTCCTTAAGGATTCGATATGATCAATAACGCTTAATCATTACTCACTCAAACAAAACAAAGGACAACTATGATTTCTCAAGCGACCTATATTTGGATTGATGGCACGGCACCAACCAAGCGCTTACGCTCAAAAACACGCATGCTACGCTTATCAAAAGGCGAAGCTCAACTCAGCGACTTCCCAGACTGGGGGTTTGATGGATCATCTACACAACAAGCTCAAGGGTATGATTCAGACCTGATTTTAAAAGCGTGTGCTTTCCACCCGGATCCGCTGACAGGGCAAGGAAATTATTTAGTCTTGTGTGAGGTTTACTCCGATGAGAGCACCCCTCACCCAAGTAATACACGTGCAACACTTCGCCATCAAATGGAAAGTTGCCGTAAAACACAAGATCCATGGATAGGCTTCGAGCAAGAATACACGCTTTTCCAAGGCCTAACACCGCTAGGCTGGCCAGAAGGTGGCTACCCAGCACCTCAAGGACCATTCTACTGTGGGGTTGGTGCTGATGAAGCCTTTGGTCGTGATTTTGTGCAAGACCACACCGATGCCTGTCTATTTGCCGGCCTAATGCTATTTGGAACTAACGCTGAAGTGATGCCAGGACAATGGGAATTTCAAGTAGGATATCGTGACATTGACAGCGAGAGCGCTGACCCTCTCACAGTCAGCGACCACCTATGGATTGCACGCTGGCTACTCTACCGTATTGGTGAAGAATATGGCATCACTGCAACACTAGAGCCCAAGCCGGTTAAAGGCAGCTGGAATGGCGCAGGGAAACACACCAACTTCTCCACCAAAGCTATGCGTGATAAAAACACGGGATGGCAAACCATTGAGTCAGCCATTCATCGTCTTGACAATAACCATCATAAACACATCCCGCTGTATGGCGCTGGATTAGACGAACGTCTAGTTGGAGACTGTGAGACATCCGACATCAACACATTTTCAGCAGGTGTTGGAGATCGTAATGCCTCCATTAGAATCCCTAAAGCGGTTAAAGCCAAAGGTTATGGTTACATTGAAGATAGACGACCAGGTGCGAATGCTGATCCTTATGAAGTATCCAGCATATTGGTAGAAACCATTTGTGAAGTACCGCAAAATACTAATCACATAGCAAAAGAAACCGTCTAATTATCACATACCCACTGTTGCCACTGGGTATCCACCCCAGTGGCAACAACTTCACTGCTGCAGTTACTTAGTTGCAACACAGATAATCCTATCGGGATTATTAGCTTTTAGCTTTTCTAATAATTTATCACCGATACCCTTAACTGCCACTAACTGGTCAACGCCTTTAAAACCGCCATGAGCTTGTCGGTATTTAACGATAGCTTGTGCTTTTTTTTCAGCCAAACCATGCAATGTCATTAAGGTACTGACATTGGCCTGGTTAATATCAACCACTGGCTCAGCTAATGGAATGGAAGCATGAGGCGCGTTTATCGGAAGATCTGTTGACATTGATTCA
>DMFG01000086.1 GCA_003450655.1 Coxiellaceae bacterium
TGAAAGTAAAGTGTATTTTTATCCGTACGATTATTATGTGGAAGCAATAAACAATAGGAATTTAAAGCTATCGAATAAGATAGCAGAGCCCACCCGATGATTTTGATGTAATCAGTTCGATGGGGGTTATGATTGGTGGCGAATAATTTATTCATGATGGATATCATTAAGAACACTTTGTACGGCAGTGATGCGATCATGGGACTTGGCAGTGCAAGTAAATCGTATCCCCGATTGGGTGTGCAATTGATACAGTTTTGGTTGATTTTGTATTAAATGAATTAAGTGAGCCGGGTCAACTGCATGCTCTTGTTTAAAGGTAATATAACCAAAAGTTTGTTTGATCTCTATTTTTTCAATACCCAACTGAGTGGCTTTCAGGCGAAGTGCTTGTATGGCGAATAGGTTTTTAGCAGGCTGTGGTAATAATCCAAATCGATCAATGCATTCAGATTGCAAATCATCGATACGTTCTTTATCTTGGCAGTCATTAATTCGTTGATACAGCGATAGGCGTGTGTTGACATCGTGAATATACGTATCAGGCAGTAAGGCAGGAATGCCACATTCCACCGACGCTTGATGTGATTGCTTGGGTTCACTATTAACAGGTTTGCCCGCCTTGATAGCTTCTACGGCTTCTTCTAGCATATCCATGTACAAGGTAAATCCAATGGCTTGCATATGCCCGCTTTGACCTTCCCCTAACAGTTCGCCAGCCCCCCTAATCTCTAAATCATGCGTGGCTAAGTAGAAACCAGCACCTAGGTCTTCTTGCGAGAGCAGGGCGTCGAAACGTTTTTGGGCATCCGATGAAATGGCTGTTGGTTCATCCACTAATAGGTAGGCATACGCTTGGTGATGCGAGCGACCCACACGGCCACGAATTTGGTGCAGCTGCGCAAGCCCAAATCGATCGGCTTTGTTGATAAGGATCGTATTAGCAGTAGGCACATCAATACCCGATTCAATAATAGTGGTTGAGAGCAGGACATTAAATTTTTGATGATAAAAGTCAGCCATCACGCGTTCTAATTGTTTTTCCGACATTTGACCGTGCGCTATCGCTATGCGTGCTTGAGGGACCATGCTGGATAACTGTTCTTTCATGGTTTCCATGCTGGCTACATCATTGTGTAGGAAATACAGCTGACCGCCGCGTAATAATTCTCGCTGCATGGCTTCTTGTATAATGGTCGGTGAAAAACGTTGCAAGAAGGTTTTGATCGCTAAACGTTTTGCAGGCGGTGTTGCGATGATCGATAAATCTCGAGTGCCCGATAATGCCATGTTGAGCGTGCGAGGAATTGGTGTCGCTGTGAGTGTTAGCAAATCAACTTCTGCTCGCATGGCTTGGATTTTTTCTTTTTGTCTCACGCCAAAGCCATGTTCTTCATCAACAATGATCAGACCTAATTCTTTAAAACGTATTGTGGGTTGTAATAACTTATGCGTGCCGATGATGATATCGACTTGACCGAGTGCTAGCTTCTCTAGTGTCGTCTTTTGTTCTTTGGGTGTTTGTAAGCGAGAGACAATACCAATACTCACTGGCCAATCAGCGAAGCGGTCACAAAACGATTGATAGTGTTGTTGAGCTAATAACGTGGTAGGAACCAACACAGAGACTTGTTGACCATTCATGGCAGCGATAAAGGCAGCTTGCATCGCAATCTCTGTTTTACCAAACCCAACATCACCACAGATTAAACGATCCATACTTTTAGCGGCTGTCATGTCGGCTTTTACGGCGTCGATAGCTTGCAGCTGATCGGGTGTCTCTTCAAAAGGAAAGGCGGATCTAAAGCGTTGATAGTCTTGCTCTTGAATAGTGAATGCGTGTCCTGGTGTCGCCTCACGCTTGGCATGCAGTACTAATAGTTCCGCAGCGACGTCGTGAATTTTTTCAGCGGCCTTACGTTTGGCTTTTTCCCAAGCCGTTGAGCCTAAGCGATGTAGAGAAGCCTGTTCGCTGTCTTGACCGTTGTAGCGACTAATTAAGTCTAGCGATGTCACCGGGACAAAGATTTTATCTTGATTGGCATATTCTAAAGCGAGGTATTCTGCTTCAATGCCGCCCGTTCCTAATGTCTCTAAACCTAAGTATCGTCCAATGCCATGATCCAGGTGGACGACTAGATCACCGACTGAGAGTTCAGTTAAGTGTTTGATGATCGCGTGTTGTTCTATGTTCGTGCTCGAACGTCTTTTGCGACGTTGAGCAACGTATTCGCCATGAATATCGCTTTCTGTAATAAGGCTAAAAGCATTCTGGTTATCGGTAAAACCATGATCTAAATTGGCGAGGGTGAGACATACGGTCTCTTTAGAAGATAAAAAATCCTGCCAGTGTTCACATAATGAGGGTTGTATACCGGCTGCTTGGAGTTGTTGCTGCATAACTTCGCGTCGCCCAGGAGACTCAGCAGTAAAGAGCAGTCTTCCATCATGCGTGTTATGCCATGAGGCAATAGCGGGGTAAGGGGTTTGCTGCAAAGATTCACTATCAAATACCGGTAAGGCGACGGTGTTAAAGTCATCATGCGTATTATGATCTGCTGAGCTCTCGATCCGGATGGTGGAGAATGTATTTAATTGCGAAAAAAATCTGTCTTCGGTTAAATAAAGTTGATGAGGTGGTAGTAATGGGCGTGTCTGATCGTAACGGTATTGTTCGTAACGGTGATTAACTTCCTCAAGAAACTGCTCCAAGTGTGCGTGTAATGGGTGATGCTGGATCACACGTGTGTTATCGGGCAAGTAATCCATGAAAGTTGAAGTGTCTTCGAAAAACAAGGGTAGGTACATTTCGACGCCCGCTAAATGGTGGCCATCGGTCACAGCTTCATAGCTAGGAGAGTCTAGCGGGTTCCCACTAAATGTCGCCCGCCACGCTTGACGAAAATGCGCGATGGCTTTCTCATCCATTGCATATTCTTGCGCTGGTAAGAGTATGAATTCATCTATTTTTTCGATAGTGCGTTGAGTCTCTGGATTAAAGGTGCGTAAACTTTCAATCGCATCGTCAAACAGCTCGATCCGTATCGGCAAATCGGATCCCATTGGAAATACATCAATTAACGAGCCACGAATTAAAAACTCTCCATGCTCCATGACTTGTGATACATGTCGATAACCACCCAGAGTTAATTGTTGACGAAAGGCATCTATTTGAAGACTTTGGTCTTTTGCTAGGTGTAAGCTGTGAGTACCAAGATGGGAGGAGGGGGCCAGTAGATGCATAACCGTTGGTAAAGCAGCGATAATGATACCGTGTGTGAACTGCGGTAATGCGGTTAGTACGCGCAAGCGTTCTGATACCAGGTCTTGATGCGGTGAAAACATATCATAGGGCAAGGTTTCACGATCTGGAAAGTACATTATAGGAAACTGTTCCGGTAAGAAAAAAGGTAGCTCGCGTCGTAGTTGTTCGGCTGCATGAATATCGGCAGTGAGTAGGCAAAGGGGTCCGGATGATCGAGTGGCTAATTCTGCGCAGGCAAGCGTTTTGGCGCTATTGACTAGGCCACCCCAGCGGTGATTGTGTTGGTGTTTCTGTGGGCAATCCGCTTGAAGTATGTTTGCCATGGAGGATGCTTCCTTTTTTAGCGCACATTTTATAGTGAATTGACCTTCCTGTCACGAGGCGGATAGATTTGTACATGTATCTTAAATCAGTATTAAAAATATGGGTTGCTATTATTAAAGTTTGAAATCACTTAATATCTTTTGCTTTTGTGAGTAAGGTCATATGCTAGAGAATTTATCATTAATGGAGCACCCCAATCATTCACTAATTATTGATGCCACTCGTAATATTGTTAGTATGGTTAATGAGAAGTTTTCATATTTTCCAAAAGATTTGTTTAGATTGGCTTCATTGATTGCCTACGGTATGCACCGTCCTTCAGTGTGGACCTATCAACTTCACGAAGACGGATCGGGCTCTCTAGCTATCGATGTTATCAATCAGCAGTCCAAGGAGAAACAGGCTGCTCTTGTCTTTTCAGGATTTAAAGCAGCTCATATGATATTTTGCACAGAAATACATCCAAAACTTATAAAGCGAGTTGCCAAAGAGAACGCAATAACAGCTCTGTTGAAGGACCTTTTGAATAAGCTCGCTACTGTGGTGATCAATAAATCTCTAAGACAAACTAGCTCTCATGAAGAATCAAGACGCAAACAGCTGAACTCGATCGCTCTCAGCTCAGAACCACAGCAATCTATAGATCGCATTCTTGATCAGATATTTGCGACAGAACTCGATGATCAAAGAAAAGTCTTTCAGCACTTGTTGTTACTATATACTGATTTTTTAACGTCTTATAATCCAGATAGTACGAGGACAGTTTCCATAAAGCATCGATGTGAGTTGCTAACCAAACAACGCGACGTGACGTGCTCTGACTTATTAAAATTCAATACTGACTATAAAAAGCGCTATCAAAATACTGACATGCCGAACTATTTTTATGACTTTCTACGTGTGCCTCTGCCACCGTTTGATACCATCTTGTTAAACTGGCGTGATAATTATAAAAATCATTCTTTTAATCGATCTATAGCAAGGCCGGATAGTGATAGTACTGATATTGATCAACAACACTCTCCTAAAAGTGTCGCAGCAATTTTTCTTGCTGATAAAGTTCCTTGTTATTCATTATTTGGGGAAAGAACCTATTTTGACCATGCAATGGACCAGCTAAGAGATTCTCTCAGTGCGCAACCATGACTGTGAACTTGTGAGTTAAATTAAGAATCGTTGATTCAGGTTGTTAATGCAAACCTTTGATTTAAGGAGTCACTGAAGGTATGGTGGCGACATGAGTTAACAAAAGATGGATCAGATGTCATCACTTGCAAAATACACACAAGGCTCTATTTCACGTTACTTAATGCAGTTGTCGCTGCCTGCCATATTGACTATTTTTCTTAATATCAGCTTTATAGCGGTTGATACCATCTTTTTGGCGCATTACTCA
>DMFG01000142.1 GCA_003450655.1 Coxiellaceae bacterium
CGTCTACCAGTTTCGCCACCTCGGCTTACCAATGAAGTCGCAGTATAGCAAAGGTCTGCTAGGAAGCAAGCTTTGCTCTTTGCATAGCGCTGGCTGTTAATTAACAGGCTACAGCTGTAGGCGCCTCATGGTTGTTGTGGGCAAGTTTAAGTCGTAAATTATTTTGATAGTAATGTACGGTTATGGGTGACAGGTTCAGCATGCTTGCTATTTCACCGCTGGTTAGACCTTGATCATTATAGTAACGAATGGATCGTTCGCTGGGCGTCAAGTAAGTAATATTGGATGTAGTACTAGTAGAGGCGTGTAAGTTCATGTTGATTTCCTATCATTGAGTGTCTTAATTATTCTTAAATCATCTTATAAGAAAGTGTTTAATTCCTTCGCATTTTTTATGGTTTCATTATCTAATCAGCTAACAATCTGTTTTAATAGCCTATAATTAATCGCAGGTTTTTATTAAAAAAAAACAGCCCGTTTTTTTTGGGTTAAAAAACTACCAGTTGGTTGAATATACTATCTTAGTGTTCTGTGAGTTGAATCGTTGCCTATAAAGCTTCATTATTCATTGCTGTTTTATCATCAATTGCTGGTATGCACGATTTAAAGCACTAAGTCTTCATGGGAGAAAAATAGATGACGGATAATCATTCACGGTATTTTTTTGGCATATCACTGATTGTTGGTATGGGTGGTGTCTTGTATGGTTATGATATTGGGGTTATTTCGGGAGCTCTGTTGTTGATTCGCGATTCAATCACCATGACAGATAGTCAAATGGGATGGCTTGTCGGTGCGGTTTTGTGGGGTGGTTTATTGGGAACCATGATGGCTGGGCCAATAGCCGATGCTTGGGGTCGTCGTGCTGGCATTATCTCTGCCTGCTGTGTCTTTATAATAGGCGTTATCTGTATTCTCTCTGCCGATCAATTTCTTGAGCTTTTAGTTGCGCGCTTATTGTTAGGTATTGGTGTTGGAATTATTGCTGTTGCAGTTCCGTTATATGTCACTGAGATTGTCACTGCAGATCATCGTGGAATGTATGTGAGTTTT
The DNA here is from genome assembly GCA_003450655.1 of Coxiellaceae bacterium. Taxonomy (GTDB): domain Bacteria; phylum Pseudomonadota; class Gammaproteobacteria; order Coxiellales; family Coxiellaceae; genus UBA9148. The sequence goes on from DMFG01000142.1 coordinate 1,054, forward strand.
TTTCAGTGCTTTTTAACCATTGGTATTTTATTAGCTTATGTCGTCGATTATTATTTTCTAACACAGGGGCACTGGCGACTCATGTTTGCGGTTATTTTAATCCCAGCAGGTTTTTTGGGCTGTGCGATGTGTTTTTTGCCTGAATCACCTCGTTGGTTATTGCTCAAAGGTTTTAATCATCGTGCTGAACAGGTATTACTGAGATTATTTTCCAACGTTGATGCAGTGACTCAAACACGTATTGCAATTATGGATAGCCCAACACTAACAGGCCAAGGTTGGAGTAGCTTCTTTAATCCAGCTTGTTTATGGCCATTGTTGTTAGGTATTGCTGTTGCTATTTTAAATCAATGGACGGGTGTTAATGCTTTCTTACAATATGCTCCTTATCTCCTAAAAACAGCAGGTGCGAGTACTAACCAAGTGGCCATGTTGGGCTCGGTGGGTATAGGGGTGTTAAATTGTGTAGGTACTTTTGTGGGTTTGTTGTTGGTGGACTCTTGGGGTAGGCGCCGTCTATTGTTAACTGGTATAGCTGGTGTTTTTTTCTTTGAGCTGAGTTTATCGTTATTGCCTATTTTTTCATTGTCACCACACGTTTATGGGCTTTGTTCTATGATAGGATTGTTAGGTTTTATGTTAAGTTTTTCTATTGGTCCTGGTTTGGTGGTGTGGTTAGTATTTGCAGAGCTCTTGCCAACCACATTACGTGCTAAAGGAATGGCTGTTTGTTTGTTTTTTAGTTCTTGTTCTGGGGCTGCTTTAGCTAGTTTCTTTCCCGTTTTGTTACATCACTTTGGTATTGCTCACACCTATGGTCTCTTTGCAATCAGTGCATTGATTTATTGGTTGGTTTGTTTTTGGGGTATGCCTGAGGCTAAGGGGCAGTCTCTTGAGGCTATACAAGCTTGTTATGAGACTTCATCTGAGTTGCATGAGCATACCTCTGTCTGTTAGATCTCATGAGGCTACCTTTTCTTGCTATTGGTATGAATCTGTCGTTATGATGAGCTCTGTGGTTGCAATTTGGTCATAAAAGGGGTGTAGGATGAAGCGTTGTTTATGGTGGTTATTCGCCGGTTCGATGATGTTGGTGGGGTTGTCTTTTGCAGACGAGTCTTCGGTAGCTGATAATACAATGACTTTTTCAACGGATGCTAAAGTAACGCTAGAATCTAATATGGCAACTGTCTTAGTGACCGTGAATGCAACGGTTACGCATCAAGATCCACAAGCAGCACAAGCCTCTATTATGAAGCGTTTGCAAAGTTATGCACCCGAAGTCAAGTGGCAAGTGGTTTCGATTAATCAGCAAGCGGTTGCGAGTGGTGCTAGTAATATTACTTTGAAATTATGGGCTCAGGTCAGTCAAGCTGTTTTGACACCTTTACATCAGCAGTTAAAACAATCACACAATGGTTATACTATTGATTTAGTCGTTATGAACTACGATCCACCTGAGGCTATGGTGCAGCAAGCAAAACAAGATTTAATGATTCAGCTTTACCAACAGATTCAAGCTTATGTCGCCCGATTTAATCAGTCTACTGGACAGAATTTTAGTATACAATCTGTGCGTTATTCTGCACTGTCTCCTCAGCCAGTGCGGGCTTTTGCTTTATTGGCAAAAACCAATGGCGTTAGTAGCCCTGTAAACTCTGCGCCTGCTCCTGTTTCAAAAGCGATTCAACTGAATGCGTTTGTGACATTATCTCAATCTGGTCAGCAGTCTTCTGCCAGGCCGGTTGGTCAAGGTGTGTTACCGCCAGCTTATTTAAAGGTTAAAAACTTTAAGGACTGTTTATCGACAGTCAGTCGTAGTACCTGGAAAGCCTGGTGTATGCCCGCCAGTCGACCCAAGGCTTGTCCTGCTGCTTCGTGGAAGCAATTACAAGGCTCATCAGCGAGTGATGGATTGTCCAGCTGTAATTGATGCTTCTTTATGAGAGTTATGCGTACGATGTTGTCTTGTTAGTGTCATCAACCGTATTTTGTTTTTTTTTGCCACTCCTTAAGGTGAGTTTAATTGGTTTTAGATGCTTTTAAACGGTTCATAGGCTGTTATTATCAGTTTCTTTGATTCCTTAAGAGATATCCCGGCATGCTAAAAAATTCCAAAGATACTGTGAAGAGCGATGAAGCGCTGGCAGCCCAAGCCTTACGTCAAGCAACCCATTCAGTAACCACCTCTCATGATATTATTAGTCGGGCAGCTATGCCTGCACTGATTTTAAATGATCAAGATGAATCCTTGTTTCCTTTAAATGATCAGCAGGAAATGCAACTGCCAGAATTTCGTCGTTATACGCAATGCGCGCAAGAAATAAGAGCCCATTTATCACAAGATAAAGCCATACAAGCAGAATCTTCCCCGGTATTTTTACGCTGCTTACTCACTACATTATTAGGTGTTGGTGAGTGTCATGAAACGGCCAATACAGTTGTCCTTGAGCTGATACGTCGTGGTTTTTCAAAATTGTATTTTCTATATTTAGCTGGGTACCTTGATGTGGTTACTACACGGTCTGTTTATAATCATGTTGTCTTATTAATCACCGATGCTTCCA
>DMFG01000147.1 GCA_003450655.1 Coxiellaceae bacterium
GCAGGCGCATCTGCAAAACTGACACTCGACAAAACAGTCATTAACGACACTATCGACCCAATAGTAGTGACTTTATTCATGATAGATTCTCATACACCAATTCAACTCGTCGATTCAATGACCAAGCTTGTTCATTATCTCCTGTGACAGCTGGCTTTTCCTTGCCAAAGCTGACCATATCGATCTGATTAGGCTTTACACCTTGCTGCTCAAGGATACGCGCAACTGTCTGGTCACGACGCCAACCCAAACCGATATTATATTCGCGACTTCCTCGCGCATCTGCATTCCCTTCCAAACGAATCTTAATGGTCGGATTAGCGACTAAATAATCAGCCTGAATCGTCAACGCTTTCATATCATCAGGTGTTACTGAACTGTTATCAAATGAAAAATAATAGGTCTGATTTGCTGGTGCAGTTAAGGCATTAATCACCCTTCCTGTGGAGTCCGTTTGTATGGATGAAGCATCCGCAAGCCCAAATGTTTGAGCTGACTGAGTAGCATCAATACCCCCACTTGTTGTTGATGCAACCGTATTTTGCTTGTGCGATGAACCACACCCCGCCAATAAGACCAATACAGACCCAACGATCATTGAGCGTAATACATCTTTCCTATTCACCATATTTTTCTCCTTTGCATTAACTTAAAAAAGGCGACCATGCAGGTTCTTGAACACTACCAGCTTGTGCAGGCAGGCGCAATTTCACCATTCCATCTGTAGACACAACCGCCAAAACGCCTTGTTGGCCTTGGCGCATTGCATAAATCACCATTTTACCATTCGGTGACAAGCTAGGCGACTCATCAGAACCTGACCGCGTTAAAACATCTAAACGACCCGATACAAGGTCTTGCCGCGCAATACCAAATAGTGAACGATCACGATGCATCATGACGATAGTCTTTTGATTCGGCATAAAGGAAGCTTTAGCATTGTAATTACCATCGAATGTTAATCGTTTAATCCCTTTGGTTGAAAAATCATATTGATAAATCTGAGGTGTCCCACCACGATTAGAAGTCAATAATAATGTTTCACCATCAGGTGACCATGAAGGCTCAGTATCGATTGAGACTCCCTGCGTAATTTGCTGAAGTGATCGACTCCCGATATCCATAACATATACTTTGGGATTACCAGTTTTAGTTAACACTATCGCTAAACGTTTGCCATCTGGCGATACAGCTGGAGCACCATTAATTCCAGGCGAACGACTCAACAATCGTCGCTTACCTGTTGCAATATCCTGCCAATAAACAGAAGCTCGATGCCCTTCAAACGACACATACACAAGATGACGACCGTCCTGCACCCATGCTGGGGACATAATAGGCATGTATGAAGTTAATAATGGACGCGGATTATAACCATCGGCATCTGCCAGCATTAATTGATATTGTGTCGGCTTTCGGGGAGTATGCTTGACTAGTACGTAGGCGATTTTAGTTGAGAATATACCCTTCACACCTGTGAGCTGCTGATAAACCATATCACTAATATGGTGTGCTAATAAGCGCAAATCTTGTGTCTTTACCGTATATTCCTGCTTCAAAATAACAGGAAATTTTTTCGCTGTATCCGAAGGCTGACCTTTGCGGTAAAGATCAGACAACTGTATAGCGACCTTCAACTTGCCTGCTGAGGCTGACCTAATGGAACCCGACAACACCACATTAGCACCGCGCTTTTTCAATGTAGCTAATTGCTCTGTTGTGAGAGTAGATGCATTTGTAGTCGATGGCGCTATCAAACGAAACTGACCACTATTTTTTAAATCTGACTGAACAACACGCAATAACTCTGCCTGATTATCTAATGCCAGAGTCTCATCCTGAAAAGGCATAATGACAATGGGTATTGCAGCATCCACGCCCTGAGTCAGCTGAATTTGCAACTGCGCAAAACTTGAGTTAGTTATACACAAGAAGAAAGGGCACACAAATAGTGCAATTAATCTACGAACCATGGCAGCACCTCATACTAAGTTGAGGGGGATCTTATCATGACTGTCTTTGGTGAAACAATCAGACTAAATTCACGAAAAGGTCCAAAGAGTTTTGTATCGTTTGGCACGGGTAATGGGGATGCTTTATAAACCGCCACTTCAGCAGATCGATCGAAGGCGTCATTACCGCTACTCTTTAGCAATCGAACATTTAACACGGTTCCTCCCGGGGCTAAATGCACTAAAAATTGGCAACTTAGCGATTTATTGATATCACGAGAAATAATCCAGTAATTACCAATAGACTGTGCAATTTGCTGTCGATATTGATTAACAATTCCCTGATTATACGCAACTTGTTTTAAGTTCTGCTGTTCTTGTTGTAACTGCTGTTGATGCTGCTGCTCTTGCAATGCCTTTGCCTGTTGAGCTAAAGCGGCTAGCTGTGCTTGCTGCTTAGCTTTTTTCTCGGCAATACGCTTTTCACGTGCTAACGCTAAAGCCTTCTCTTTTGCAGCCTTCTGCCGAGCTAATTCTCGCTGCTTGCGCAAACGCGCTTGTTCAACACGACGTTTCTGAGCAGCCTTTGCTGCTGCAATTCTACGCTGTTTTGCGTCGCGTATCGCTTGCTCCCTTGCCTCTACAGCATGCACCTGCTGCTGAACCGTTGTTGAACTGACCGCTGCAGCTTTAACAATAGGCACAGACGCCGTCATACCCGGCATTAACGATAACGATTGCTTTACAGGCACCATGCAAATAATTAGCAATAGAAAGTGCAATAGCACTGAATACCAAAAATAGCGACGATCCTTTTGCTCAAGCCACACCTAAGCCCCCTTTAAACACACCCTTCTGAGATCAACACAGTGTGACATAAAGGCCCACTACGACTCAATATACTCAAACCGATTTCCAGCAAAAAACAGGCTATGGGATCTCTTAACATTATTTGTTATGATCAACAAACTCAAACGATCAGGCAATCCCTTGAATAACCAATCAACTTTACCCAACTCCACAAAAAACTCCCTCACCCATCACCCCAAAGGTCTATCTTACTTAATAGCCACTGAACTCTGGGAACGCTTTGCTTTTTATATTGTTCAGGGCCTACTGGTTTTGTACGTTGTTCATCAATTTAGCTGGTCAGATAGTCGCAGCTATGCACTTGCTGGTGCTTATACTGCGCTTGTTTACATGTCCCCCTTAATTGGCGGATATTTAGCAGACAATATCATCGGCCAATCCAGAGCGCTTATCATCGGTGGAGTTATTCTCATCATCGGGTATGGGTTAATTGCTATAGGCTCCCAAGCTTCTCTGCTACTAGGACTAGGCTCTGTTGTACTGGGGAA
>DMFG01000215.1 GCA_003450655.1 Coxiellaceae bacterium
TCTGTTGGTCGACGAGAGGGTTGTACATAGGCACTGTGCCATGGTTCAGGCCCTATCGCTCGTAGAAATGTGGCAGGATGAAAAGTTCCCGCGCCAACTTCCATATCCAGTGGTTGCACAATGGCACACCCTTGTTCTGCCCAGTAGTTTTGAAGAGTCAGTATTATATTTTGAAAAGTAATCATAATTGTGCATTGTCTGGAAGGTTAAATTGCCCCCCAACTGATGTTGAGGGGTGGTTGCTTATTGTAATTGGCTAAAGAGTTTCAGTAAATTATCTTTTGATGTTGCACCTGGAACGAATGTAAATTTGGTCAGCTTTCCATTAGCTAGTACAAAAGAAGGTGTGCCTTGTATGCCAATTTGTTTTGCAATTTTGAAATTATTTTTTAGTTCTTGATCAATTGCAGGTGATGACATCGCTTGTTTCAGTTTAGCGGGATCAATTTTAAGCTGTGTTGCGATAGCAAGTACTTTCTCTTTATTCGCTGGGCCATCAATATCTAATAATTGTTTATGAAATTCATCAAATGATTGTGGTGCAATTTGATAGACTGCCAGAGAGGCTTTAGCTGCGTATTCAGAGTTATCACCAAAGATTGGAAGCTCTTTTAATATGAGTTTTGTGTTAGTGTTTGCTGATAATAATTCCGTTATGGTGGGGTTCATATCTTTGCAGTGTCCACACTGATAATCATAAAATTCGACAATAATATTGGAGCCTTTTGGATTACCAAGAACAGGGGATATTTTTTGGTTAAAAAGAGCCTCTTTATTGTTCTTGATAGCAGTCATCGCTGTGTCTTTTTCTGCTTGTGCTTGTTTTTGTTGTAGGATTTGACCTGCTTCAATTAAGATTTCTGGGTTCTTTAGAAGATAGTTTTTAATAAGTGAGTTAACTTGTTCGACTTGTTGAGCAGACAGGTGGTCATTAGCATTAGCTGTGTTATTTGCGCTGTCTGCAGTTAAAGGTGCCCATGGCGTCATGATAGTAAATAAGGTGGCGACCAATGTAATGCATTTTCTGTTCATAATAATCCTTATTGGTGTAGGGATAGTGTCATTGCTTGACTAACCCTAGAATTAAACCTGCAAAGCAGTCTACCTGATTTTTTTAACAGAAACTATGTTATCACTGTGATAGAGGCTGCTCGATAAGCCATGCGGTTGGCTTAGGCGGCTTGCTGGATATGTGCCTTAAGCTTATTGAGAGCACTTTTTTCTAATTGGCGAATGCGCTCAGCAGAAATATCATATTCATCGGCAAGTTCATGCAAGGTGGCTTTTTGTTCACTGAGCCAGCGTCTTACTAAGATATCTCGGCTGCGGTGATCTAATTGGTGGATTGCCGTTTTTAAATGATCTTCTTGTTTTAAGGCCCAGTCTTGTTGAGTCAGCAGTCGTTCTGGATTGGTGCTGTGGTCTTCTAATGTAAAGGCCGGTGAAGTGAAGTCGGTTTCATCTTCGGTGTTTGATTCAAAGGCGACATCGTGTGCATTGAGTCGCTGTTCCATTTTTGTAACGTCACTAGCAGAAACGTTGAGTTGTTCAGCGATCGTATTCACTTCGGATTGACTAAACCAACCACGTTGCTTTGCAGATTTACGTAGATTAAAGAAGAGTTTGCGTTGTGATTTGGTAGTCGCTACTTTCACAATTCGCCAGTTACGTAAGATAAACTCGTGCATTTCTGCTCGAATCCAGTGGATTGCAAAGGACACTAAACGTACACCTACAGTCGGGTCAAAACGTTTAACGGCTTTCATTAATCCAATACTGCCTTCTTGGATCAGGTCTGCTTGTTGGAGTCCGTAGCCATCATAGCCACGAGCCATTTTTACGACTAAGCGTAAGTGTGACATAACGAGTTTACGAGCAGCTTCAAGGTTTCCTGTTTTTTGAAGTTGTTCCGCGAGTTCTTGCTCTTCTTCTGCACTTAATAATGGAATTTGATTCACCCAGTTAATATAGGCACCTAGACTGCCAACAGAGAGTGATTTTTCAAAAGTCATTAACGCATTATTCATATAAATATCAAAGTTAGTGTAAATTGCGGACAAATTATAGCACTATCTACCGCTAATCGCCAATATTTTAGCAGCCCTTAGGGTGTTGTGGGTGTGAGGCTTAATGCATTGTATTTATTGAACTTTTAGGTGCTGTTTGGCGGCTATTCGGGCCCCAATCCAGCCAAGGCCAGCTCCCGATAAGGTAATGGTGATGCTTGTGGTTAGGGGGATATGCGTTGTTAGTAGGGTTGCTTGATAGCTGTGGGCTAGGGCAGAGGCCGGACCTTTTATGTAAAGCATTGAAAGTTCGATAATCATTAGAGCTAACAGCCCGCCACATAACCCTAGTGCTGACCCCCTATATAATAGGGGTCGTCTGATCATTGCTCGAGAGGCGCCAAATAAATGTTGGATTTGACTTTCGCGTTGATACACTTGTGCTGCCATGCGAATCGTATTGCCAACAATTAAAATGACAGCAAGATAGAACAAGGCAGTGAGAATCTTTGTCACTCGATTGCCTATCGTGATGAGCTGGTGGAGTCGAAAGACCCACTGGGTGTCTAGTTGTGCCAGAGAGACACCGGGTAGTTGTTGTAATTGTGATTGCAAGGCTTTGAGTGCATTTGGGCTTTGTTGTGAGGTTTTAGGTATCACTTCAATGACGGCAGGTAGGGGGTTTTTAGGAAGCTCATTGAGCACGGAGGTGAGGTGAGTTTGTTCCCCAAAAGTTTTTAGTCCCTCCTTAGAGGAAATAAACGTGGTTTTTTTAACTTGTTGGTATCGGTTGATGGTTTGTATCAGTGATAGGCTATCTTGTTGTGATGTGTTGGGGGCTAAATACAATGAGAGAGTAGGCTGTGTGTGAAATTGTTGCGTCATTGTTTGTATATTGCTTAAGAAAAGTTGTAGCCCTGATGGTAGGGCAATCGCGATCCCAATAATGATAATGGCCATTAAATTAGAAAGGGGACGTTTAGTCATAGCGCCAATGCAGGAAAATAATGCTCGACCGTGTTCGGTTAGCCATTGTTGAAGAGGAGAGAGCTGTACCGATCGGCCAGCTTGGGTGTTAGGCGATTTCATGTGCCTGTTCCTTAGTTAATAATTGGCCTTTTTGTAAAGTGATAATACGTTGATTCATAGTGGCAATCAGTGAGAGATCATGGGTTGCTACCAAAACAGTGACTCCAATGGCATTAAATGCAGCGAAGAGTGACATGATATCGCGTGATAATTCAGGGTCTAAATTTCCAGTTGGTTCATCGGCTAGTAAGATGGAAGGGCGATGAATCACCGCCCGTGCAATGCCGACACGTTGTTGTTCTCCGAGGGAGAGCTCTTCGGGAAATACATGCTCTTTATTTTCGAGATTCACTTTTTCCAGGACGGCACGAACACGTCGTTTGATTTCTACCATGCGATAACCAGATATAAATAGAGGTAGCGCAATATTTTCAAAAATGGTTCTATGAGGGATCAATTGAGGATCTTGAAATATCATACCAATATCTCGACGTAGTGTAGCAATGTGTCGAGGGTTGAGTCGATGACAGAGACGGTTATGAATGAATATTTGTCCTGCGCTGGGTTGCTCGGTCATGAGTAGTAGTTTAAGCAGTGTGGACTTTCCTGCTCCTGAATGGCCTGTTAGAAAAGCCATTTCTCCTTTTTGAAGTTCAAAACTGATGTTTCTTAAAGCGTGATGACGCGGGTAAGATTTACTAACTTTGACAAGGCGAATCATATGATCAGGTATCCTATATGATCAAAACAAGGTCTATTTAACGATTGAACTCAGAATAAAAGGTTTATTCAGGTTTTGCAAATAGGGCGTCTACAAATTCATCAGGATCAAAGGGTTGTAGATCATCGATCCCTTCACCGACACCGATAAATCGAATCGGTATGCCGCACTGTTCTGCTAGTGCAAAAAGAATGCCACCTTTAGCTGTGCCATCGAGTTTCGTAATGCACAGTCCAGTGACACCGATAGCCTCATGAAATTGTTTGCATTGCATTAAAGCATTTTGTCCAATCCCTGCGTCGATGACTAGTAAGGTTTCATGGGGTGCATCGGGTTGTTGCTTACTCATGACACGTTTTACTTTGGCGAGTTCCTGCATGAGATGATCTTGCGTATGTAATCTTCCTGCCGTGTCTGCTAATAAGAGGTTAATGTCTTTAGCTTGTGCGGACGCCATGGCATCGAATATGACAGAAGCACTATCAGCACCTTGGTGTTGTGCAATGACAGGCGCTTGATTAGCTTCTCCCCATGATTGGAGTTGTTCGATGGCTGCTGCGCGGAAGGTGTCACCTGCTGCAAGCATGACTGAGTTGCCTTGTTGTTGGTAGTAGTGTGCGAGCTTAGCGATACTGGTTGTTTTCCCTGCTCCATTAATACCAACCATTAACACCGAGTAGGGTGTCTGGTTCAGTGTTAATGGTTGTGCTAGAGGAGTGAGTCTAGCTTTAAGGCAGGTTTTTAGTGCATTAAATAAGGCTTCGCTATCTTGTAAGGCTTTGCGAGAGAGTTGATCTTTTATTTCTTGAAGGACAGCATCAGTGGTATCTATTCCGACGTCAGTGAGCAATAGAGCAGTTTCTAATTCTTCTAGAATGCTTTCATCAATGACTTTTTTACCTAAGAAAAAATTACCTAGATGGCTATTGAGTGTTTTACGAGTTTTACTCAGGCCGCCACCGAGTTTTTTAAACCAAGGTTGTTGTGTTGATGGGCCATTATTATCTGAAGATGAGGAGGCGTTTTTTTTAAATTTGAACATAATTTAACCTATCTGTATCGGGTAGTAATTTACCATAAAAAGATTACAATGAGTTCTAGTGTGTCGCGAATATAGCACTGATCGTCTTTCAGCCACAAGGAATAATCATGTTGCGTTTTCTCTGGTATTTATTACTCACTAGTGTTGTTTCACAAGCGCTGGCTGCGCCAGAAGTTCATGAGTTACAACTCAAAAATGGCTTCAAAGTATTAGTGGTGGAAAATCATCAATCTCCTGTGGTGTATACCTCGATATGGTATCGAGTCGGTAGTAGTGATGAGCCAAATGGTCTTACGGGAATTTCACACATGCTTGAGCATATGATGTTCAAAGGGACAAAAAAATTTCCAGACGGTGTCTTTAAACAGCGTATTGCTGAATTAGGTGGGCAGCAAAATGCGATGACCTCTGATGACTTTACAGCTTACTATCAATTATTACCTGCTGATGACTTATCGACTGCCATGCGATTAGAGGCAGATCGCATGCAGTACCTAGCCCCTACGGAGTCTGGTTTTGAGAAAGAACATGCTGTGGTTATGGAAGAGCGGCACATGCGAGTCGATGATAACCCACAAGGTTTAACGTGGTTACATTTTAATGCCGCTGCATTTTTAAATAGTCCCTACCATCAGCCTACTATTGGATGGTTACCGGATATTCAGCAATATACATTACATGATGTTATGGATTGGTATCATCATTGGTATGCACCAAACAATGCTGAGATGATTGTTATCGGAGATGTTAAACCATCAGAGGTGTTCAAACAGGCTCACCAATACTTTGCTAGCATCCCTCAAAAAACCTTACCGGTAGCTAAACATAAAACAGAAGTTTCTTCGTACGGAGTGCGACAAGTATCTGTGAAGCGTCCAGCACAATTACCTTGGATTGTGATGGGATACAACGTACCAACCTTAGCGCAGTTATCCAAAAATGATCAATGGCAGGCATATGCATTATACTTAGCAGCAGCGCTTTTATCGGAAGATAATAGCGGTCGTTTGGCACAACATTTAGTTCGTCATAGTTCTTTAGTTGCAGATGCTTCCGCTTGGTATAGCCTAACTAATCGCCATCAATCATTATGGGTTATTGAGGCGACGCCAGCAAAAGGGAAAACCATGACAGCTGTTCAAAAAGGCCTATTAAATGAGGTTCATTCACTGCAGTCTGAATTAGTCTCTTCGAGTGAATTAGCTCGTATTAAGCAGCAGGTGATAGCAGCGAATACATTTTCTAAAAATTCTTTGGAGGATGAGGCTATGATGTTAGGTGATGCTGAAATGTCAGGCGTCTCATGGCAAGAAGCTCTAGCCTTTAATCAACGCATAGAGTCTGTGACATCAGCGCAAATTCAGCAAGTTGCTCAGCGTTATTTTCAAACATCACAATTAACAATTGCTACGTTACAGCCGGATCATTCTTCAGAAGCTCCGAAGTCGTCTTTTAATGCAGGAGGCTTGTCATGAAAATAATGCGTTTTATAGCACAATGTATAATGTTCTTATGTTGTACTGTTTTCTCTATTAATAGTGCTCAGGCTTCTTCTGATTCTATGCCGGATATTCAAACATGGACAACATCACAGGGTGTTCCTGTATATTTTGTACGACGAACACGTCAACCCATGTTAGATATTAATCTAGTCTTCAATGCTGGTTCTTCTCGAGATCCTCAAACGCAGTATGGTTTAAGTCAAATAACAGCATCGTTATTAAATCAAGGTACAACAACGTTGTCGGCGGATGACATTGCTGAGCAGTTTGGCCAATACGGAAGTCTATTCGAAGCTGAATCAACACAAGATTGGTTGGCTGTGCACTTGAGAAGTCTAACACAGTCACAGGCATTAACTGCATCAGTGAAGTTGTTGAATCAACTCATTACACAATCTACTTTTAGTCAACAAGCTCTTGATAGAAAAAAATTACAGGCCCAGACCGCACTGAAGTATGTGCTACAAAATCCATCAAAACTTGCTCAAAAGGTTTTCTTAGAAGAACTTTACGGCTCAGGTCCTTACGCGCATATCACGCTGGGTACAACAAAGGGTATTGATGCGATAACAAAAGCTGGAGTGCAATCGTTCTATCAGCGTTATTGTGTTTTAAAGAATGCTCAAATTGTTATGGTGGGGGATTTATCTTTACAGCAAGCAAAGGCATTATCAGAAAAGTTAGTGGCTGGATTGCCTCAAGGTCATTCTGCACCCGTATTATCACCCCCGACGACCCCTCAAAAACATAGTGTGCATGTGTCATTTCATTCCCGACAAGCAACCATTATTCTCGGTTACCTGGGTATTACTCGAGAAAATCCAGAATATTTTGCTCTATTAGTCGGAAACCATATGCTCGGTGGGATACCGTTGAGCTCTCAGTTGTTTAATGTCATTCGCAATCAATATGGCTTAGCATATACTGTGGTGAGTGCTTTAAATCCATTACAGCAGCCTGGACCATGGTTTGTGTTTATGCAAACGCAAGCGAGCCAATCACAACAGGCCGTTCAATACGTTGAAAACATTATTGAGTCGATGAAGACACAGCCTATTTCAGAAGAGCAGCTTAAACTGGTCAAGGCTAACTTAGTGGGTTCTTTCCCTATTACTATCGCCACGAACGAAGGGTTACTTGGTGTGATGACGCGCATAGCATTTTATCATCGACCTTTGGATTATATGTCAACGTTTAAAGATCATGTTAATGCAGTGTCTG
>DMFG01000166.1 GCA_003450655.1 Coxiellaceae bacterium
CCTGCAGCTCTACAAATATCATCTTATTGGCACCCAGGTGACGCATTAACTATCTCACTTCAACCCTCTATAAATCTTATGGAGAAGCTCACTGAAGATAAAAGCAACCATCCTCAATGGCCATTAAAAAAATCAATCAGCGAGCTATTTCCCAACAAACTACTACACACATGGCTATCCGAAGGCATGCTTAAACAACCACTACAAAACTTTTCTCAATCCAAGCTCAGCGATATAGCAAGGCAATTCCAGAACTGGACCATCCAACCCAATAACACGGAAGGTTATCGCACAGCTGAAGTCACCCTGGGTGGCGTAGACTGTAATGCCATCTCCTCTAAAACCTTCGAGGCCAATAATACGCCTGACCTATACTTTATTGGTGAAGTTCTTGATGTTACTGGATGGCTTGGCGGGTATAACTTTCAGTGGGCATGGGCATCGGGCTACGCTGCAGGACAGAACGTGTGATCCACTAACTCTCGACTCAGATCATAGCAAGCATTACAAAACAGGTAAAAAAAACATCTAACATAGCCAAGTCTCTTTAGCTACAGCAGAATAATCCAGCAAGCCGTTAATGTGCTTTGCATCCATGCAAGGTATCAGTAACCCGCATTTAATTCACAAGACAAGTCATTGCATGGAGACGATGCTGTAACGCAATTACCCTCATCACAAGACAAAGCCGAAAAAATGGTATGGACTGTCGTGGGTGACTCTACTGTTTTCTTAAGAGCATTGAATTGTGATGACTGCTCCTCTTTGAGCGAATCAGCAACAGCACCCTCTGCCACTTCATCAATCATCGCTTGTATCACACCATCTAATAAGAAATTCTCTGGAAACCGTGACTCATATCGATGAATCATACCACTGTGAGCATACAATAACTGATCGTTCACATGCTTTACTAACAGTAATAGCTTGTTCATTTGATCACGTATGGCGCTTGGATCTGTTTCGTTATTATGGCAACAATAGATCAGTAAACTTAAAAAAATCAACCCGCTGATTTCTGATGAGGTTTGCACAGTCGTCACCTTTTCATCGAGAGAAGTACCACTCAATAGAAGCCTTAAGTCATCTGATATCTCTATATTCTGAGAGAGTGAGTAATGCGCTAACGCCATCTTTTTAATAGACCCTATCACTAAACGACCAATCTCAATGCGATTAAAAATATCCAATAATGATGGCCTTTGAAGGCTATCAGGGTGGATGAATTGCATCAACACAGTAAACAGCTCAGGCAAATCCACATGTTTCGTTATAATGCCCGATACCTGAAAATAAACAGCCTTATATTGATCTAAGGTTTGACTCATGCCGCCAGGCATTGTATTGCTCAAGAAAACAGAGGACTGGCATAACGTCGATAAAAATTGCATCGCTTGCTTAATATCATGACGATGAACGAAATGCACACTAACAAACAACATATTCATCACCAGTGAAAACCTATCAACTTGAGGGCCTCGTTGATATGGGCCAAGTTCTGGATCGAAGAAAGTAGAGATTGGTGTGGGTATGCCCTTAACATCTTCAGAGAACTGTAAAGTCGACAAATCAATGGGAACGTAACCACAAGCTTGAGGAAAAAGAATCAAATTATTAGCCGATAAATCACCAAAATCAATGCCTATATCCTGAAAATATAATAGGCAGACCAAGCCTTGAATAATAGCAATGGTAAACAGTTCCTCATCAAAATTATTGTGTAGCAAAGTTGCGAGAGTAGCCCATCCATTCGATGACTTCTCAATCAACGCAGGAACAATAACTTCATTGTCAGATGATTTTTGACTCTCCATTAGATGTAAAAAAAGAAGTGCGGGTTCAGAGAAAATATTGAGCTTCTTAGCATGTGCAGCAGCTAACTGATAATCATTACGCAACAACGCATAGTCTTCTTGAAAGCTAGGTAATAAGAAATTATAGAACTCAAAACACCCATCACGAACAGTGAAATCAATCAACTTAACCAGTCGCTGAGAATAACTATACGATCCCACGCCATTAATGATATTGGAAAAAAAGTAAATCTCCATGCCATCCCACAAAAATGAGTACTGCACAGTTTCATCACGCCCTATATCATTTGTGACAAATATAAAAGGCCGCTTATTCTCCTTGCGATAAACATCGCGACTTTCAAAAAGGCCCAACAAGAGACCCTCGCTTGGAACAGGATCCTGTGAGTTAAAACCATAAACAGACCGTATATGGCTGACAAATTGGTTATAATTATCCTGTATGATGGCGATATCAGAACGCGCTAAGCGAGACGAACCGTCGATAAATCCATGTGGCGATGTCCTGTCCAAAATAGAATACCTTATGTCAACACACCATGAATGGCGCTTTAAAAAACGCTATGGTGATGACTTTTATCGTATTTCTCAAGTTAAGCTGTCAGTTAACCCCCATTTAATAATCATTTAATCCACAAGACATGCTTAATTAGACCACCAATCTTAAAATAACATTAAAATGCCTATTTTTTATTCCAATTGGTATCATTTAATATACAAATATGCCTTTAATGATTACTATAAAAGTACAGTAGTACCAATCGCAAAGGATGGCTCACCGATGGAGAGTTCACCATGCGAAAAAACTCACGTCATTCACCGCACACGGTTGTTCAACCCAACCTCAATCAAAAACACTTGATTGAGCAAATGATCGCATTGATGGAATTGGACTCTGGCTCCAACCAAGCCCTTAATGCCTCACAGAAAGCTTCTGTGC
>DMFG01000187.1 GCA_003450655.1 Coxiellaceae bacterium
CGTCGGATGTTATTTTAAGATGCGCTTCTTCTGCAGCCGCATTATTTATGACCTACTTATATTTTAAGTTAACCTGGGAAAAAGAAAGTGACTCGTCACCCTATATTATTTGGCCTTCCTCAGTGTTAAGTGGTTTAGTCAATGGCGGTCTCTATGAGTCTTCGATGAGAAAGTTCGGTCAGTTGATAGCTTTTGACGGTTTAAGCGATGACTATCACGAATTTTGGAAGAATAAATCAAGACCTGCTCGTATCGGATCTCTTGTTCTTTTTAGCATAGGGGCATCTTTGCCAGCGATGCCCTTATATGCTGCTTGCGATAGTTTGAATCTCCCGTTGTATTTATCTCTGTCAGCATTACTTTTTAGAACACTTACGACTGCAATGGCTTTACCAGAATTTTTGACTATTATGCGAAGTTTCTTTAACTCAGAAGTGCAGGATGATCAATCAGGTTATGCAGCTTGGTCATCGACATTTATCAAGGGGTTACCTTTACAAGAAACTCTTACAATCTGCTTTGATATCGCGGCATCATTATTTTTATTGATATGTGCGATCTGGTATTCATTGATTCAGCATGCCCCTATTTCCAGCGGGTTTAAAAGTTTTTTTGTTGGCTATGGAAGTTTAGGATCTTATCGCTACGGCATTGAAGCGATTGGTGTGCTAGCTGTCATGCCATTTAATATGTATTACGTGAGGGAAGGTTGGTACTATTTGAAACCCTTAATGATGGCGTTGTTAGCAACTCCTGTATTGGCTGCTCAGGTTATTTTTAAGCCAGTAGGTGCACTATATTCTTATTATGCTATTTATAACGCTGTTCCAAACACTGAGGGGACTTTACAAGATTCATTACTGGATCCTTTGATGATTGAGGTTGATGATTCGCCTAGTGATCGATCAAGGTTGATGAAGGTGTTTGTCGTTCTGATGGTGTGTGCTGTCACGGGTGCCCCGGCATTGGCGATGGCAGATGCCTCTAATAATGATTCAGACTCTACTATGTTTGCGGGTGAGGCAGATCTTCATAGTCTTCTTTTTTGGGATCCTCTCATAGTTGGAGCGCTCATGAATATCGGTTCATTCAGTAAAAATATTGAAAAAAGTCCCACTGGGGTTGTGACACAAATGATGAGAATGCCCAGCACGCTTGCTAGTTGGAGTAGTACTCCTCGGGAACCTTCTTTTTCTACCTTTTTCGGTTCGCCTGTTGGGGAAGGAGGTAATGATAAGCGACCACAACAAGCAGGTTATAGTCAACTGGATGTGTAGTCTAGTGTGTTTCTTTGGATGGGTCTTCTGTAATCAGTCCCACTTGATCAGCACCTGCCTTTTGTAATAACACCATAGCTTGAACAACAGCACCGTATTCAACGGCCTTATCACCTTTGACATACACATCCAAGTGTTGATGGCGTTTTTCTGCAGCAGTGAGTTTGGCATTGATGGTGCTCATCAGCTGTTGTGCGCTCAGTGCTTGGTTGGCATTTTTAGCAACGTTTAAGAAGTATTGACCATTGCGTGTGACGCTGATGATGAGCGGCATTGCTTGTTTGGGAGGTAAGGCTTTGGCGCTGGTTTTGGGTAGGTTCACATTAACACCTTGGGTCAGTAAGGGTGTAGTGATCATGAAAATGACTAATAGAACCAGCATCACATCGATATAGGGCACAACATTGATGTCTGCCATAAAGCCACGACGTGATTTACGTTTAGATTGAGAACGTTGTCCCATGGTGTGCTCCTAACGTTGTAAGCGATGTGCATCACGGTGCAGTAAACGAGTCAGTTCATCTTGAAAGGATTCGTACTGTGTTTCAATGCGTTCGAGTTGATTGGAAAAGCGGTTGTATGCAATCACTGCAGGGATTGCAGCAAAGAGTCCTATTGCTGTTGCAATCAGTGCTTCAGAGATACCGGGAGCAACCATGGCAATGCTAGCTTGTTGCACTTGTCCAAGTGAACGAAAGGCATTCATAATCCCCCAAACAGTACCAAACAGACCAATATAAGGACTGGTTGAGCCAATAGTGGCTAGGAAGGATAGATTCTTTTCTAATTGTTCAGTGTGTTGAGTGCTGGCTAAGCGCATTGCGCGTTCAGCACCTTCGATCACCGCTTCCGGTGAAATTTCTGCGTGCTGATTCAGTTTTTGATATTCTTCATAACCGGCCGAAAAGATAGCAGCTAAACCTTGAGGGTTGGTGTTATTCGAAGTGATTGTGCGATGCAGTTCATCCATGTGGGTGCCAGACCAGAATTGTTTTTCAAATTGTTTTGCTTCGCGTTGAGCTTGTCCGTAGAGAGAGAAACGCTGCAAAATGGTGGTCCAGGAAAAAACAGAAGCAGCAGCTAATAGTATGAGTACACATTTGACGATAAAGTCAGCGTGAAGAATAAAGTGCCAAATAGAAGTATCAGTGGTCATGGGCAAGCTCTCTTAAGGTGGTTAACAAACGTTTTGGTTTCATTGAGGCATCTAAGCATGCTACTAAAATATCCGCTTTGCAATAGATAATATCAGAGTTTTCAGGGTCTACCAGGGTTTGATGAAACCACAGTGAGCAGGCTTTGCTCTGTGTAACGCAGGCTGTAGAGTGAACTGTTTGGCCTAGGCGTAGTGGCTTGATGTAGTTGATGGTCGCGGTTTTGATAGCAAAGATGGTGTCCTGTTCAGCCAGGGCTTCTAGAGGTAATCCTAATGAAGCTAGCCAGGCCGAGCGACTGCGTTCGAAATAATGGAAATAATTAGCATGATACACCACACCGGTGACATCGGTATCAGCAACGTAGATGGTAACGGGCAGTGAGAATGCAGGTGTGTGGTTCATGAGGTGGCGTCTGTGTTGTTTGTCGTCGGTGTTCGATTAAAGTGTTGATAGGCTTTAAGTGTTGCAACACGTCCACGAGGTGTGCGTAGCAAATAGCCTTCTTGTAACAGGTAAGGTTCAATCACGTCTTCAATGGTGCCGCGCTCCTCGCTGATAGCAGCAGCGATAGTGTCTAAGCCCACGGGTCCGCCATCGAACTTATCCATTAGGCTGAGTAAGACCTTTTGGTCCATCACATCAAAACCAACATGATCAACGTTGAGTAAATCCAATGCCTGTGCAGCTTGTGATTGGGTAATGGTGCCATTGCCTTGTATTTGAGCAAAATCACGAGCTCGACGTAATAATCGATTTGCAATTCGAGGCGTGCCTCGAGAACGCTTTGCGATTTCATAAGCACCTTCAACTTCGCAGGGTGTA
>DMFG01000208.1 GCA_003450655.1 Coxiellaceae bacterium
CGTATCAATGAGGTTTTTAATTAACGTTTTGCGATTGCTAATTTCATCAGAGCTAAGTACTAAAGGAAGCTTATTATTAACTAGATCCAATAATGAGGTGGGTGATAGTGTTTCGGTAGTATTGCTGGCTGGCTGGAAAAATTTTTTCACAGGTATGTTCTCAATGAGTCTATTTAAGATAAAGTTATCTACTTTGCGAGATTTATTCAACTTTTAAACATAATTAATCCTACGTTAAGGCCCTGTATTTAACATCTGGTGGATGAGTTGCTTTATGATAACGTTGACTGCCCGGATAGGATGATACTGCATAAAATGCAAGGGTATAGTTGATGTGACACTATTATTACTGATGAAGATCGCTGACTGGAATAGTAAGATCAGCAATTTCTGGTAAGTGTTTATGTTGATTGTAAAATACCCTTTCGTGGTGCATGAGAAAATCTGCAACGGTCTGTTTCGATAAAGGTTGATAATGCGAGGATTGTTTTTTGAGAGTTACCTCTGTTTGATATCGGTTGTTAATCACGTTGTCAAAATGATCCACGGATAAAAAAATTAAGTGATCAATAAGGTCAAAGCTTGTTTGTAGGTCATGGAGGGACTGGTTGATATGGTTTCTCCAGATGAGCTCAGGGTCTTGTTCGGTCTCAAGTGTATTCAACGGTTCCAGTAGTTCGTTTTCAGTTTGAGGTTGAGCTTTTAGACAAAATCCTTCAAAGAGTATGACGTCAACGGGCAGTCGAACGGTTTGCCATTGGTTTTTGGGAAGTTGATCATCAATCACTTTAGAAAATTGAGGTACTAGAGTGGATGGTGTGCTGGCTTGCTTGAGCGACGAGAGTGTGTTGAATAATAGCGTGGCATCGATGGTACCCGCACTGCGTGTTTTTAGTAGAGGGTGGATAGTATTGGCTAAATGATTTCTTTCTGATTGTGTAAGATAGAAATCATCGATGGAGAGGTTAATGCTGTTAATGCCATGGTGTTCGAGTAGTAATGCTAAAAGGTAGGCCAGTGTGGATTTTCCTGAGCCATTACTGCCTGCAATACCTATAATGATCGGCTTCTTATGTTTGGACCACCTCAGCGCGTGTTGTAATAAAGTTGAGTAAATCGTGTTAGCTTGTTCACAGAGGGTTGAGTGAATCTGAAGGGATTGAAAACCTTGCTCAATGATATGACGTTCGTCTGATGATAACATAACCTCTCCTTGGTGATCTCGCGATTAACCTGGAGGCCACTGCATGATTCGACCACCCAGCAGATGGACATGGAGATGAAAAACGCTTTGTCCGGCTTTTGCGCCATTGTTTATCACGAGACGATAGGCGTCTTCTATACCTTCATCTTTAGCGATGTTATTGGCAACTAACACCAGATGTCCCAAGAGTGATTCGTGCTCTTCTTTAGCTTGATTCAGTTGTGTAATGGATTGTTTAGGGATCACTAAAACATGAATCGGAGCTTGTGGGTGTATGTCACGAAAAGCTAAGCAGTGTTCATCTTCATAGATGATGTCTGCGGGTATGCTTTTGTCAATAATACCTTGGAAAATAGTATCTGTCATAACAGCTCTCGTTGTGGGTTACAGTGTGGCAATGCGATCGCGTTGGTGACTTAATCGTTCAATAGCTTCCGCAGCTTGTTGTAATTTATCTCTCTCTTTATTCACGACATGCTCGGGGGCTTTTTTAGCATAATGGGGGTTGTTAAGTCTTTGCTCGGATTGAGTGCGTTCTTTCTCCAGTTTTTCAATCGCTTTATTTAATCGTTGTAACTCAGCATCTTTGTCGATGATACCAGCGAGTGGCAAGTGAATTTCGAGTTGGTCCATGATAGCGGTTGCGCTCGGTGGTGGTGTTGCTTCACTCTCTAGCCAGTCGAGTGATTCTAAACGCGCTAATGATTGGATGAGTGTCTTAAAGTTGTCGCTATGGGATTGGTCATCGGTGTTCCCGTGATGAAGTAGAGCTTTGATGCGTTGTCCAGGCGGCACATGCATTTCACTGCGAATATTACGAATCTGTCCTATGAGTGTTTTTAGCCATTCAACGGATTGTTCTGCTTGCGGATCTTCTTGTTCTTGTGAGCTCTCAGGGTAGGAGGCCATCATGATGGAGGGCTCTTGGATATTAAGAGGCTGCTTGATGCTTTGCCATATTTCTTCTGTGATGAACGGCATAATCGGATGCATCAGGCGTAACGCTGTTTCTAATGTAGAGAGTAAGGTGTATCGGGTCATGGCAGACGCATCATCCGATGTTGTGGCATCATTTAGTTGGCATTTCGCTATTTCTAGGTACCAGTCGCAATAATCATTCCAGATGAATTCATAGAGAGCTTGTGCCGCTAAATCGAAACGGTATTGGTCTAATGTTTGGTTGACTTTTTCAATGGTATGGTTGAGTCGAGACGTGATCCATCGATCAGTGATAGACGGTGTCTGCGTGTTGCGAATGGGTTGGTCTTCAATGTTCATTAATACAAAACGCGCAGCATTCCATAATTTATTACAGAAGTTTCTGTACCCATCAATACGTCCTAGATCAAAGCGAATATCACGCCCTGTTGATGCTAATGCGCAAAAAGTAAAGCGCAAGGCATCTGTGCCATGTTCTTTGATGCCTTCAGGAAATTCTTTCGGAGTATTCTTAACGACTTGTTCTTTAAGGTGCGGTTGGATAATGCTTTGCGTACGTTTTTGGATTAAGTCTTCGAGTTGAATACCATCAATAAGATCAATGGGATCGATGATATTGCCTTTTGATTTTGACATCTTTTGGCCTTGTCCATCGCGAATTAATCCGTGGATATAGACTTCGCGAAATGGTACATCGCCAACCAGTTTGAGACCCATCATGACCATTCGTGCAACCCAAAAGAAAATGATATCAAATCCTGTGACAAGCACTTGGCTGGGGTAAAACGTTTTTAGGGCGTCGGTATTCTCTGGCCAGCCCAAACTTGAGAATGGCCATAATGCGGCTGTGAACCAGGTATCCAGAATGTCTTCGTCTTGTGATAGTTGCACAGAGTCTGTGAGCTGATGGCGTTTGCGAACATCAGCTTCATCGTGCCCGACATACGGAGTACCTTGATCGTCATACCAAACCGGGATGCGATGTCCCCACCACAGTTGTCGGCTGATGCACCAGTCTTGAATATTCTCAAGCCATTGTAAGTAGGTTTTATTCCAGTTTTCTGGGACAAAACGTAAATCACCGTTTTTGACAGCATCAATCGCAGGCTTAGCCAAGGACTCCATTTTGATGAACCATTGGTCAGTGAGTAGCGGTTCAATGATCACGCCACTGCGATCACCCATAGGGACCTGCAGTGTGTGAGGGTCTGTTTTGACCATTAAGTTTTGTTTAGTGAGGTCTTGAATGATTTGTTGGCGTGCATCAAAGCGATCCATTCCTTGGTAGGCTGAGGGTACGTTGTCATTTAAACAAGCGGATTCGTCCATGATATTAAGTAATTCTAATTCATGGCGTTGGCCCATGGCATAGTCATTAAAGTCATGAGCAGGTGTGATTTTTACACAGCCGGTGCCGAATTCGCGATCAACTTCGTCGTCAGCAATAATGGGGATTTGGCGATCGGTGAGAGGTAGTTGTACCATTTCACCAATGAGTTGACGGTAACGATCATCTTCAGGGTGTACAGCAATCGCCATGTCACCAAGCATGGTTTCTGGGCGAGTGGTGGCAATGGTGACGAACGTATCAGGTTTGTTTGCTAATGGGTATCGAATATGCCAAAGGGAGCCTTGTTGTTCTTCATTAAGAACTTCTAGGTCGGAGACGGCCGTTTGCAGTACTGGGTCCCAGTTCACTAAGCGTTTTCCACGATAAATGAGGCCTTCTTCAAAGAGTTTGATAAAGGCTTCTGATGTGGCATGACTGACTTGAGGGCCCATACTGAATTGAGCGCGTTCCCAATCTAAAGAAGCACCCAGGCGATGCATTTGTTGAGTGATAGAACCACCGGATTGCTCGCGCCATTCCCAGGCTTTTTCCAGAAAAGCTTCTCGACCTAGGTCATGACGGGTTTGATTATTTTTTGCGAGTTCTCGTTCCACGACCATTTGCGTGGCAATACCTGCATGATCGGTGCCAGGTTGCCAGAGTGTATTGTAACCCTGCATGCGTTGTCGTCGGATCAGTGTATCCATAAGGCTAAGTTGGAAGCCATGACCCATGTGTAAGGTTCCCGTGACATTGGGCGGCGGCAGCATAATAGCGTATGGCGTGCCTTTATTGCTGGGTTTGTAAAATTCTTGGGATTCCCAGTAAGCGTTCCAGCGTTGTTCGATGTCGTTGGGTTGGTAAGTTTTTTCCATGTTTCTAGAGCCATTGTGACGGGGTTAATAAGCGGCACATTGTTTCATAAACACTAGAGTTTGTCAGCCTTTGCGACGATTGCGAATAACGGGTACTATAGCCGGGCATTTATTCATTAGTCACTAGTCTTTTTGGGTCAATTTGTGATCATTTACCGATACATCGCCAGAGAATTGTACGTTACGTTATTAGCATTGACGTCAGTCATTGTGGCTATTTTTATTATTAATCAGTTTGTACATTATATTGGGCACGTTGCTGAAGGACGCTATAGCATGCTGTCATTGCTTCAGTTAATGGCGGTGTTAGTGCCATTGATTGCTGGTTATTTGATGCCGCTTGGGTTGTATTTGAGTATTTTATTAGTGTTCGGTCGCTGGTATGTCAATCAGGAGATGATTGTGATGCAGGCCTGTGGTTTAGGGTTTGCAGAGCTATTGACGAAGGTATTGGGATTTTCAGTGTTAGTTGCGATCGTTGTTGGTTTTTTGACAATTGTAGTCGATCCAAAAGTGCAGCGCTTAAATAATAAAGTGCTGGTTGATATAGCTGAGCAAAGTGTCGTATCACATATTTTGCCACAGGCATTCACACCACTTGGTAACGGACAAACATTTTATTCAGCAAGCATAGAAAAAGGGCATAAGAAATTACTGGACGTTTTTTTAGCGGAAAGGTTAGTTGATGGTGGTTGGAGAATTACTTCAGCAGAAAAAGCTCATGAAGAAGAGCGTTTGCAGTGGCCTGGTCGTTACTTGGTGTTTCATAATGGTGGTCAATTTAGTATAGGCGATAAATTAGAGAACTATCAGTCAGGTATCTTTGATAATTACGGTGTTCGTGTGGATGTGCCGGTTAAAACCATTAGCACGTGGCCGGAAGATATTTCAACTCGTGAATTATTGCCACTTTATCATTCCGACCCTAAAGTGGCTGCAGAGTTGCAATGGCGTTTAAGTATTCCAATATCAGCTATCCTCTTGGCTTTATTGGCTGTGCCTTTGAGTCATATTCGTCCACGGCAGGGGCAATATGGCCGACTGTTTCCTGCTATTCTAATCTATTTAGTCTATGCAGACTTCTTATGGGTTGGGCGCAGTTGGGTGAGTGATGGTAAAGTCAGTCCTTGGGTGGGTTTGTGGTGGGTGCATGGTTTGTTGTTGTTGTGTACTGCTGTGGTGTACCTTCGTCGTTGGGGATGGCGACACCTGTTTGCCTATTGCCGTCGAGGACGGAAGTGATGAAAATAATATCGGGATACATTCGACGATCGGTTATTCAATCTACACTGTTGTGTTTGTTGGTCTTGATTGGTGTGCAGTGTTTTATTAATTTGATCAATATTTCAGGTGATCTTGGTAAAGGGTCGCTAACATTAGGAATGGCTGTATTAGTTGTCCTCATGAAGCTGCCGGCGGATTTGTATCAAATGTTTCCTATGGTGGGGTTTGTTGGCTGCTTGTTAGGTTTGGGTCGTTTATCTTCCAATAGTGAATTGATTGTCATTCGTGCGTCAGGGGTGTCTATAGCGCGTATTGCACTGAGTGTGGTGTCAGCGGCAGCGATTATGATTGCACTAATGACGTTAGTTGGTGAGGTTGTTGCACCTTCATTATCTGAATCTGCTCAATATATTAAGCACCCCGATCAAAAGCATGGTGAAAAGCATCTGCATGATATTTGGCTTCATGAAGGAAACTCATTTGTATTTGTCGAGCGAGTTAAGTCATCTGATTATATTCAATCCGTGGCTCAATTTGATTTAGATGGTCATCATCATGTTGCGGCTTATTGGAAAGCAGCCTATGCGGTTAAGCATGATGATCAGTGGGTTATGAAGGATGTGACTTTATTGAAGGTGGGGCAGTCTTCTCGGTTTATTCATTATCAATCACACCCGCTCAATATAACTATACAGCCAGATATGTTGGTGAAAAAGAAAATTGATTTACGTGATGAGTCGGTTTCTTATTTATGGGGTAAATTTCA
>DMFG01000210.1:0-2630 GCA_003450655.1 Coxiellaceae bacterium
AACCACAGAGTGTAACGGTGTGATTGACAAGTGACTCATTAATCTGTGAGCTGGAATGTGAACGCATAACGGTGTCCTGATCGTGGAAAACTCGCTATGTTACCGGTTGTCTGGCTAGTAGGCAATATGTCTTTGGGGGTGTGGTTTTTGAGAGCTAGAAAACACCCCAACTCGAGTAGAGTTAGGGTGATATTGAATTACTCAGCTATACGCCAAATGTGAGTTTTTGGAGGAAGCTTTGATTTTTTCGATTTTATTGAGCTTTGTAGACTGCCGTCTTCGTTTGCCACAAAAGTTATAAAGCCATTTTGGTGATGGCTGGATTTAAATTTACAGGTAAGCATTTTTGATTTACTGCTATCACATTTTTTCGCGGTCCAAGTACCAAGAGTTTTGCTTGTCTTTCCTAAATACAGACCCACAACGGTGTATTTTCCACCTTTTTTATTAAATTTGATAGCATTAGTCTGACCTTTGCTAAGGTATAGCTTCTCAGTTTGGATGTCTAGAGCTTGTCTTGGTGCGGCAAAACCGGTTGATAACGTACTTGCCATAATGAATGTTGTTGCTGCAAGTATAATTTTTTTCATATTCATAGTATATCCTTATAATGTGTTTAAAATGCCTACATATCATGGGGCCTAGTTGCTGAAATGTAAAGAAAAACAGTTTAATCGTTGCTGTTGTGATTGCTTTTTTTATCGGTTGTGTTTGAAGTGGATGTACCTTTAGAGGAGCTATCTTGTGAGGTTTTATTTTTAGGTGGATCTTTAAAATCGGTGACATACCAGCCACCGCCTTTAAGGTGAAAGTTACCGGCGGATAACATTTTTTGTGGAGTCTTAGCTTGACAGTTTGGGCATTCACTGGGGCCATCGCCATCACGCGCATGTAACACTTCAAAGGTGTGATTACATTGTGAACAGTGGTAGTCGTATAATGGCATCATGTTCTCCAGGCAGTCTAGGCTAAGGGGGGGTATTTTAATGCAATATCCTCAAAAGTACAGTGGGTGTATTACAAAAACACGGTTATTTTTGGTTATTATTTTGACTGGTGTCGGCGCTTTATAGGGTGCTGTTATTTTTATCTAGGGTTAAGCATAGCGAGTTTACTTTGTCTTATAGTCTTCGCGCGATATGATATGAAATTTATTGTTTGTAATAGACTTTACTATGGGAGCAGTTATGTTTAAGGGTTTTGCAACATCCCTACAAGAATTTGTCACAGTATTAAAAATGCATGGCCCGACCGTATTAGGGTACGTCGCCATTGCTTGGTTGATTCATTTTATCAATATCTGTTGTGGCTATCGACTGAATATTTTAGGTATTTATCCTCGCCGAATGTTCGGTTTAGTGGGTGTTGTGTGCTCTCCTTGGTTACATGGCAGCTGGGGACATCTGTTTTTGAATTCTGTGATGTTTATTTTAATGGCGATGATGCTATTGACCCAAGGTCTATCAGTTTTTATCGGTGTTACTGTCTGTATTGTTGTTTTAAGTGGTTTGTTAGTGTGGCTATTTGCAAGAGAAGCTTTGCATATTGGAGCCAGTGCGTTAATTATGGGTTATTGGGGTTATTTATTGGTCGTGGCCTATCACCACCCAACGGCACTAAACATCATCGTATCCTTGGTGTGTTTGTATTATTTCGGCGGCATGGCTGCTAATTTATTACCCACAGATCGACGGGTTTCATGGGAGGGACATGCCTGTGGTTTTATCAGTGGAATTGTTGTCTGTTTTCTTTATCCTTGGTTGCATGGTCATTTATTAGGATGAATCGCTGTGTTTAAATTAATGCGGTGAATAATGAGGTTTCATGGAGGAACGTATGTTTCGTCGAATGGGGTTATTGCTTTGTTTGGGGTATTTGTCTTCATCTCCGGCATTGGAGATATTGCACGATACTCCTGCTCGATTTCATGTGACCCATGGGCTTCATGGTGTTGTGTCAGCACAAGAAGAGCGCGCTGCTGAAGTGGGTGTTCAAATTCTTCAGTCAGGTGGCAATGCCGTGGATGCAGCAGTAGCCTCAGCGTTTGCTTTGATGGTGACATTGCCTCGGGCGGGATCATTGGGTGGCGGTGGATTCGCTATGCTAGCTCTTCAGGCAGATCATTATCAGCCAAGGTTTATTGATTTTCGCGAAATGGCTCCAGGGCTCGCTAAATCGACGATGATGGTCAACTCGCAGGGTGAGATCGATAGTCAGCACATTAGACGGAGTTGGTTGTCTGTGGGTGTGCCGGGAAATGTTGCTGGTTTATGTTATTTAGAAGGGCATTTTGGGCAGTTGACATTGTCACAAGTGATGCAGCCGGCCATTACTATGGCAGAAAAAGGTATTGTTGTTGAGCCTTATTTGGCTAATGCGATGCACCGTTATCGTACTATCCTGGCGGAAAATAAAGCGACCGAGAAAATGTTGAGTCATACCGATGGTTCTGAATATCGCTATGGTGATATCATGAAGCGTCCTGACTTAGCCAAGTCGTTGCGCTTAATTGCAGAGCAGGGTTCTGATGCTTTTTATAAAGGTCAGTTAGCTAAGGCGATTGTGGCTTCAAGCCGTCAAGGTGGTGGCATTTTCCGTTTAGAGGATTTGGCTCACTATCAGGTGATAGA
>DMFG01000210.1:3003-13537 GCA_003450655.1 Coxiellaceae bacterium
CCATCGTCAGGTGGTATTGCCTTGATGCAAACGTTAACGGTACTGAAATTGTTGGGTATTGGTACAGACGGTGCATTGCAAAATACAGCGTTGTCTTATCACACTATCGCAGAGACCTTTAATCGAATTTTCCTGGATCGAAATCGCTATTTAGCGGACCCAGGTTATAGGACTAACCCAGTGAAAAAATTATTGCGACCTGATTATTTGCAATTAATGGCTCGCCAGATTAATTCAAAACAACATGTTGATAGTAATGATTTGGCTGATGATCAACCGGCTTTTATGGAGGGTAAAAATACCACACATTTATCCGTGGTTGATAGTAACGGGAGTATGGTCGCGCTAACATATTCAATCAATGATTCCTATGGCAGTGGTATTACAGTGCCGGGTACCGGTATATTGCTGAATAACACCATGCTGGATTTTACTGTCAAACCGCCAGTCAAGGGTGAATCTTCGCCAGTGTTGGGCGCCCATAATGTTATTGAGCCTTATAAGCGACCCTTGAGTTCAATGACTCCTGTCATTGTCTTCAATGGTAGGACAGTTCCGTGGTTAGCGAGTGGAAGCCCAGGGGGTCCTAAAATTATCACGACCGTGTCGCAGTTACTGATTAATTTAATGCTGTATCATATGCCATTAGCAGAAGCGGTTGAGGCACCGCGTATTCATACGCAATTATTTCCTGATGTGTTGTTGGTGGAGTCAGGCATTAGCCCTGATACGATACATCTGCTCAGGAAAATGGGGCATGATGTTAAACTGTCTCTTTCAATGGGATCATTGCAATCAGTCATGCATACCCCTGATGGCCTTTTCGGTTTTTCAGATACTCGACGCGCTGGTGCAGGGGTTGCTACGTATTAATCCACGGGTCGAATCAGTGACAGTTCTGATGGGCTGCATGCCTGTTGTTGGTTGTTGTGAGTAATTAATAGCAAGCCTTGTTCATTGACGCCGTGTGCATGCCCTTCTAGTTGAGAGCCGTTCATCCGGTATCTGATAAGTTGATTGTAAAGCTTGTCACGGTTTTTCCAACGGGATAAAAAAGTATGAAGTCCATCAGTGTTAAACACTTGCTGGCAATCTTGCCATGCAGCAAGAATGGATGCTGTGAGGGCTTGGGTGTTGATAGGTGAGTCGGTGATTGCAGTCAGTGATGTGGATGGTTTATTGAGTTGTTTGTTGTAGGGGGGAGTGCCGATGTTTAACCCTAAACCCAGAATAAGGTAAGTCGATTGTGTTTTGCTTGGTTGTGTTTCTAGTAAGAGACCACCCATTTTTTTATCATCATAATAGATATCGTTTGGCCATTTGAGTGACAGGGGTTGGGGCAGTTGAATCCGTGATTCAATGGCTTCACACGCAGTAATGGCAAAGGCTAAGGTGATTCCTTGTAGTTCTGTTACAGATAAAGAGGAATGATCACCGTAGGATAAATAGAGGTGATTATCTTTCGGGGATATCCATGTTTTACCTAAACGACCTCTGCCTTGAGTTTGTTGTTGCGCGACACAGGCTGTTCGAGCAGGTTGATTGAGGCTGGCAATCACATCTTGTGTTGAGGGTGTGCTGTCAACCGTTAATAAGGTGGTGCAGTTAGGAAGCTGTGACGTTTGCATGCGTGAGGTCCCAAAGAAGTCCATGAATAAGATACTCATCACTGCGTGATGGATCAACTGATTAGGCTCTTATAGGTGTAAATAATGTAGAGTTAATTAATTCAGACAAAGTAGTTGAAGTGATCATCATAATAGAGAGGTTTTAATGACTTATCTGGATTGATGAAAAAATTTAAGCCTTGTTGCTAATTCTTGTTTAAGACCTTGAGAGCTTAAATGATGACTTTTGCAGGTGTGTATTAATTCTGTCTTCAGTCAGTAATAACCCTCTAAATCGGTCAGCGTTTCTATACGATCAGGTTTTTTTAAAATCCATGCTTATCCTACTTGAGTTTTATGACCATAGGTGTTTTCGTGGGAACTCAATAATATTATCGTTTGCCACTAAAAAATCCTATAGGAAGTTGGGTAAATATTCATAAAAAAGGATCTATGTGAACGATAGAATGATACATGCGATGACATTTTATATAATTCTTGCGAAGAACACCCTAGAATCTGTTCTTGCACTGACTAGTAGTTAATATATGTGCAATAGAACTTGGTTAATAAATTGTCATGGTCACGTCGTGAGGAAGAAACAAAAGCACACCTTGATTCTCAAGGTGTGCTTCACTATTTTACTCATCCCATTTAAGAGCGCCGCCGGTTTGATATTCAATGACGCGTGTCTCAAAAAAGTTCTTTTCTTTCTTGAGGTCCATCATTTCACTCATCCATGGGAATGGGTTTTCAACGCCTGGGTATTGTTCAGCAAGCCCTATCTGACTGAGGCGTCGATTAGCAATGTATTGAAGGTAATCTTGAAATAAATCGGCATTAAGACCCAGCACACCTCTTGGCATCGTGTCTCGTGCATAAGCGCATTCTATTTCTACACCTTCTTTAACCATGTTGATCATTTCTTGTTGGAATGCTTCAGTCCATAGATGTGGGTTTTCAAATTTAATCTGATTAATCACATCAATACCAAAATTCACATGCATGGATTCATCACGTAAAATATATTGAAACTGCTCAGAGGTTCCTGTCATTTTACCTTGGCGCCCCATAGCTAGGATCTGTGTGAATCCAACGTAAAAAAACAATCCTTCCGTAATGACATAAAATCCGATGAGATTGCGTAATAAGGTTTGATCGGTTTCAGGTGTCCCTGTTTGAAAGTTAGGATCTGCTAATTCATCCGTATGCTTAATTGAAAATGAGGCTTTGTTAGCCACAGATTCAACTTCTCTGTACATATTAAATACCTCAGCTTCATCAAGGCCCAGGCTTTCGATGATATGTTGGTATGAATGTGTATGAAGAGCTTCTTCAAAAGCTTGCCTGAGTAGAAATTGCCGGCATTCAGGGTTGGTGATGAGTCTATAAACACCCAGTACAATGTTGTTGGCAACTAATGAGTCAGCAGTTGCAAAGTAGCCAAGACTGCGTTTGATGATCGTTCGTTCATCTTCGCTGAGTTTATCAGATTTCCATAAGGCGATATCTGCCGTCATATTGACTTCGTTGGGCATCCAGTGATTGGCGCAACCAGATAAATATTTATTCCAAGCCCAATCATATTTAAAAGGAACGAGTTGATTTAAGTCAGCACGACAGTTAATGATTTTTTTGTCATCAACCCTGATACGTTTATGGTTAGAATCATGATCACCATGACTATCTAAATGTTGAGTTCCAGATTTTTCGTTGTTAGGTGCAGTCGGTTGCTTTTCTGTGTGTTCTTCTTCAGTTAACACCGTATCATTATCTAACTCATCCCAACTGATATCGACTTTCATAATCATATGTTTTCTCCTATTGATAATAATGCTATTACTGACAAGCTTCACAGTCGGGATCATTAATTGAGCACGACTTGGGTTGAGACTGAACCGCATTTAAATTATTGTCTTGAATGGTAGCTTTTTCGGTGTTCGTGGCGCCAACGCTCCTTAAGTAATACGTTGTTTTTAAGCCTTTTAGCCAGGCCATTTTATACATGGTGTCAAGTTTTTTTCCAGATGCTTGTGCTAAATAGAGGTTGAGCGATTGTGCTTGATCAATCCACTTTTGACGGCGTGAAGCAGCTTCGATGAGCCATTTTGGTGAGACCTCAAACGCAGTGGAGTAGAGTAATTTAATGTCTTGAGGGATGCGGTTAATGTTTTTAACGCTGCCATTATAATATTTCAGATCGTGAATCATTGCTGAGTCCCAAAGATTGAGTTCGGCAAGATCTTTGTAGAGGTATGGGTTGATCACTGTAAACTCGCCAGAAAGATTCGATTTTACAAATAAATTTTCATACGTTGGTTCTATTGACTGCGTTACGCCACAGATATTTGAAATAGTTGCTGTAGGAGCAATAGCCATGACGTTAGAGTTACGCATGCCTTGTGATTGAACCAGTTGTCTGAGTGTGTTCCAGTCTAGGGATTGATCTGTATTTTGATCAAGGTATTGGCCTCGACTTTCTTTGAGTGTCTGAATCGAGTCTATGGGTAGAATACCTTGGCTCCAAAAGGATCCTTCAAAGGTGTCATAGCTACCCCGTTCTTTTGCAAGTTCACTGGAAGCTTGTATAGCATAGTAACTGATGAGCTCCATGCTACGATCAGCTAACTCTACTGCAGATTCAGAAGCATATGGAATACGGAGTTTATACAGCGCATCTTGAAACCCCATGAGGCCAAGGCCAACAGGTCGGTGTTTAAAGTTAGAGTTTTTGGCTTGTGGGACGCTGTAATAATTGATGTCTATGACATTATCCAGCATTCGAACAGCCGTAGAAATTGTTCTTTGCAGTTTTTCTTGATCAATTTCACCGTCCTGAATGTGTTGAGGAAGGTTGATACTGCCTAAGTTACATACCGCAATTTCATCTTTTGATGTGTTGAGTGTTATTTCAGTGCATAGGTTGGAGCTATGAATCACACCTGCATGTTGTTGAGGAGATCTTAAGTTACATGGATCTTTGAATGTGAGCCAAGGATGGCCAGTTTCAAACAACATGGTAAGCATTTTTCGCCATAGTGTTGAAGCCGGGATGGTTTTGCTCTGAATTTCCCCTAGTTTTGCTTTGTTCTCATACTCTAAGTAAGCCACTGTAAAGTCAGGGCCATATAGGTCATGTAAATCAGGTGCTTCGTTAGGAGAGAAGAGCGTCCAGTCACTGTCTTCTATAACGCGTTGCATGAACAAATCAGGAATCCAGTTAACGGTATTCATATCATGTGTTCTACGACGGTCATCACCTGTGTTTTTGCGTAGTTCTAGGTATTCTTCAATGTCTAAGTGCCAGGTTTCTAAGTATGCAGCTACCGCACCTTTGCGTTTACCGCCTTGGTTAACGGCAATGGCCGTAGCATCTGCAACGTTAAGAAAGGGAACTACGCCGAGTGATTGTCCATTAGTGCCTTTAATGCGTGCTCCCATTGCTCGAACAGATGTCCAGTCATTACCAAGTCCGCCGGAAAATTTAGACAGTAGAGCGTTATCTTTGATTGCACCATAAATACCATCTAGGTCATCAGAGATTGTAGTTAAGTAGCAGCTTGAGAGTTGAGGGTGGTTAGTTCCAGAGTTAAATAGTGTGGGTGTTGATGTCATGTAGTCAAAAGAGGAGAGTAGTCGGTAAAATTCGACAGCTCTCTCATTGCGCTGTTCACCTTCTTGGTGAGCTAAACCCATTGCAACACGCATGAATAGGACTTGAGGTAGCTCAACACGAGTTTGTTGATGATGGATTAGGTAACGATCATAAAGTGTTTGGAGTCCTAGATAGGTAAACTGATTGTCTCGACAAGGCTCTAGGTGTTGTGCAAGAAAATCTAAGTCAAAATCATTGAGATTAGAGTGCAGTAATTCATTCTCAATGCCTTGTTGTATGAATGCTTTAAACGCAGCTTGATAGACTGATAGGTTGTAAGAAGATTGAATAGTAATGTCGAGTTTTAACCCATGAATCACCTCTTTAAATAAACTTTGTAACAATAAGTTAGCGGTAACAAAGGAATAATTGGGGTTGGTTTCAATTAATGTGCGTGAACTTAAAATAATGGCTTTAAAGACATTTTCAATACTAATGCCATCAAAAAGGTTACGTTTAGCTTCGTTGACAATTGGCTCTGGGTCTACATTATTAAACTGGCTGCATGCTTGTTCTACAATGGCTGTTAGCCATTCCAGTGTGAGCTCCATAGATTGATTGTCATCAATGTGTACATAATATGCGATATTTTCCTGTTCTTCGGGATTCTCTTGTTGTTTTCGCTCTTCGTTACGTTGTTCTCGGTAGAGTATGTAGGAGCGGGCAACTTGGTGCTCACCTTCTCGCATTAGCGTGATTTCAACAAAATCTTGAATTTGTTCAATTTCAATGACTTGACTATCATTTCTTCTAGCTTCAACCATCTTGAGAACTTGCTGTGCGTATAGCTTGATTTGCTGTTGTAGTTGTTCTGAGCGTTGTGCTCGATTCGGGTCATTGGCTATGAACGCTTTTTTTATGGCGGTTAGAATTTTTTCCTCATTGAATTGTGTGATATCACCGCAACGCTTTTTGACGTAGATAGTGTTGGGTTCAAGAGGTGCTGTTTGGGTAGTTTGAGTGTTCGTCAATGTTTCCATGGTCTTCCTTTTGGTCTGTCTTTAACGGTCTATGAAAATAACTAGGTGTTGAATTGTGAGGTCGATCACAATATGTAGTTGTTTACCAAGCCAATAAACACAAGATAATGTGTTTGAAAGGCGACTGCAAGTGGATAACCTGGGGAAAACTTGTGAGTGAGTTAAAAAAAACATGAATATTTGGTGGTATTGAGAAAAATTTTTTCACATGGATAGTGATTGTTCGGATTAAAAACACGCTTTTAAGGTAAAGTGATTGCGACAGTAGTTCTGTCTATGAAACAATAGGTTACTAGGGAATCACTGGGTTTATCCTTAAATAGGTTGGCAAAAGACCTTTTTAAGAGGCTCTTGTAGTAAAATGTTGTCTGATAGTAAGGGATCGGCATGATAGATAAAGATGGGTATCGTCACAACGTTGGCATTATACTGGTTAATTCATTAGGACAGTTATTGCTTGCAAAGCGTTCTCGAAAAAAACAAGCATGGCAGTTTCCACAAGGTGGTATATCTGATGGAGAGACACCTGAGCAAGCGATGTACCGCGAGTTAGGTGAAGAGTTAGGTTTATTCCCTGATTCTGTCGAAATCATTGCTGTCTCTGAATCTTGGTATAGTTATCGCTTGCCTATTCGATATTGGCGTTTAGACAGTGAGCCTTTAGTGATTGGTCAAAAACAAAAATGGTTTTTGTTAAGTTTAAAGGTCGCTGATACATCCATTGATTTAAATTATTCAGATAAGCCAGAGTTTGATGCATGGGAATGGGTGTCTTATTGGGAGCCATCAAAACGGATTATCGAGTTTAAACGAGAGGTATATCAAGCGGTTTTGACAGAGTTTGAGACTAAAGTAAAACAATAGTGAATTAAAATGGTGGAAGTTTCATGTTGCAGCGGTTACAGCGCCTCATTGATGATATAAAGACAGCTGACTTATCAGACTCTGTCTTATCAGCATTGATTGAGGAAGTAGCAGGTGAGTTGCAGGCCAATGCGACAGCTTTGTATTTTGTTAATCTTGAAACTGCAGATTATGATTTATTAATTGATCATAGCTCTGATGATATCGATGTGTCATTAGGCGCTCATTTTAAAAGGCATGAAGGCTTTGTGGGTTTAGTGGGAGAACGTGAAGAACCCATTAATATTGACTCCATAGTTGATCATGAACGTTATGTTGAAGCATTGCAGTATGATAAAGCTAGATTGCAAGCCTTTTTAGGTGTTCCAATATTTTATCGTGGTGAATTGGTCGCTGTTTGGACATTTTTCAAGTGTCAAGGCGCTGTGTTTTTGGAAACGGATGAGGCTCTTTTAATCACCATTTGTGCGCAACTGGGTGAAACATTAAATCGTCTAAGAGCAGAGCACGGTAGTCAGAAATTAGGACGACAGCGTCGACAGTCTTTCGTTTTGGAAGGTATTTCTGGTGGGTTTGGAGTAGCTATTGGGCGAGTTGTTGTGGTGTATCCACCTGCTGACTTAGAAGCTGTCCCTGAAAAAAACATTAAAAATATTGAATCTGAAATTACACTATTTGAGTTGGCGCTGCAGCGTGCACGAGAAGAGATGTCTCACTTACAGGCACAAGCAAAGTCCCAGCTTTCCGATGCTGAAGGTGTATTGTTTGATGTGTATATTCGTATGCTAGATAGCCGATCATTGATGAATGAGATTATCGAGCAAATAAAAACGGGGATTTGGGCACAAGGTGCATTGAAGCGGGTGATTCGTCGACATGTGCAGCATTTTGAGTCATTGGATGATAGTTATTTGCGTGAGCGTGCAGCTGATTTTAGGGACTTAGGGCGTCGTATTCTTTCGCAGTTGCAGGAAGGTGTTGTACCAGAGCAGCGTTTTCAAAAGGATATGATTTTAGTGAGTGAAGAGGTCAGTGCTACGGCATTGGTGGAAATTCCAGAAGGTTGTTTAAGTGGTGTGATTTCAGGAGCAGGTTCAGCTAATTCTCATGTAGCTATTCTGGCTCGTTCATTCGGGTTGCCTAGTGTTATGTCTGTGACAGGTGTTTCACTGGATCAGTTGGCTGGAAAAGAAGTGATTGTTGATGGGTTTAATGGCCAGGTCTATGTAAACCCTTCTTCTATTATGAAGAAAGACTTCCAACGACTTATTGAAGAAGAAAAACAGTTTGATGCCCAGTTGGCTACGTTGTGGGATGCACCCACTATCACAAAGGATGGCCATTCAATGGCATTGTATGTGAATACTGGGTTGGATGCTGATAGTGGTTTAGCATTAAGTGCGGGTGCAGAAGGTATCGGGTTATATCGAACAGAGTTGCCCTTTATGATGCGTGATCGTTTTCCTAGCGAAGATGAGCAAAGAATGATGTATCGACAGTTATTAAATGCATTTTCGCCTCGTCCAGTTGTGATGCGTACATTAGATATTGGAGGCGATAAAGTACTGCCGCATTTCCCTTTTATTGAAGAAAATCCTTTTTTAGGGTGGCGTGGTATTCGCATTAGTCTGGATCATCCGGATATTTTTTTACAACAGTTGCGAGCAATGCTACAGGCCAGTGAGGGATTAAATAATTTATCAATTATGCTGCCAATGGTAACGGCATTATCAGAAGTTGAAGCAGCTAAGGCTTTTGTTGATCAAGCTTTTCGTGAAGTGAAAGGCGAAGGTTTTGATATTAAAATGCCTAAGTTGGGGATTATGATTGAGGTGCCAGCAGCAGCTTATCAAGCTTATGATTTAGCTAAGCAGGTGGACTTTATATCAGTGGGTAGTAATGATCTAATACAGTACTTGTTGGCTGTTGATAGAAATAATCCGCGTGTTGCACAGCGCTATAATAGCCTTCATCCATCTGTCTTAGGTGCCTTAGATGTCATTGTTAAAGGTGTGCATAAGGCGAATCGAACTGTGAGCGTATGTGGAGAGATGGCATCTGATCCCCTAACGGTTTTATTATTACTGGGCATGGGGTTTGACGCTTTAAGTGTTAATGCGCGTAATTTATTACGAACCAAGTGGATGATTCGTCACTTTGATTATGAAGACGCTCGACAGCTTGTAAAAACTGTGATGCAGATGAGTGATGCAGCTGAAATCCGTTTACACATGGAAACGGTGCTAGATGATTTTGGTATGGGTGCTTTGATACGAGCAGGATTTTAGTTTGGGTATATTATGATAGAAATAGTCATTTTTTTATGTGTTGGATTTTTAACAGGTATAGTTTCAGGCTTGTTTGGTTTGGGTGGAGGAGTCGTTGTTGTACCGTGTTTAGCAACTATTTTTGTGCTGCATCATGTCGCACCAAGCTTTATTATGCATTTGTCGGTGGGGACGTCGTTGGCAGTGATGGTTGGAACAACGGCTAATTCCTCATATCAGCACAGTAAAAAAAATCAGGGTTATTTTGATCTATATTCTCGTTTATTTGTTGGTCTTATTCTTGGAGTTCTGATCGGGTCTATAGTAGGACATTACTTGCATGGACATGTTTTGCAGATGATTTTTGGTGTGTTAATTCTGTTCGTGGGATTAAATATGCTAAGGCCAGTTAGTATTGAGAGATTAAAAGAGCGACAATTACCTAGTTCTTATGTTATGCATGGAGTGGCTACTTTTATTGGCTTTATTTGTGCGCTACTAGGTGTTGGAGGAGGGTTTATTACGGTTCCATTTTTAACTCATTATGGTGTTAAATTACATCTTGCAATTATGGTATCAGCATTAGTGGCATTAACCGTCGGGGTCTTAGGGACTGTTGCTAGTATTTACTGGGGGTGGGGTTTTACTGCTTTACCTAGAGGTAGTACGGGTTATGTTTATTGGCCTGCCTGTTTAGCTATTATGGTAGGCTCTATATTTACTGTTCCATTAGGTGCAAAGCTAGCTTATAGACTTCCAGAAAAATTACTTAAACGATGCTTTGCAGTTATCCTGTTAGGAATTGGTCTTCATATGTTATTTTAATCATACTGAAAATAACAATAGGTTAAGGTGAGTGTGAATGTTTTATTATCATGAGGTTGACCCGGTGGCTTTTCACATCGGGCCATTGGCTGTGCATTGGTATGGTCTTATGTATTTAGTGGGTTTTACTGTTGCTTGGGCATTAGGAGTGTGGCGTGCTGCAAGGAGTCAGGGGCAATGGACCAGTAACCAAGTTGCCGATCTTATTTTTTATGGAGCTGTTGGGGTTATTTTAGGTGGGCGTCTCGGATACGTCCTTTTCTATAATTTTTCTTTTTATTGGCACCACCCTTGGTTGGTGTTTGCGGTGTGGGATGGTGGCATGTCATTTCATGG
>DMFG01000006.1 GCA_003450655.1 Coxiellaceae bacterium
TCGAACATATGTCAAAGAACCATCAGCATTCGTTTTAAAGAACGATTGAACACCTTTGTCGTCATCATACTTAATTTCTTGTAGCAATATGTCGTGATACAAACCATCTAAAAACGCTTCATCAGGATTAGCCGTCGTTAGCAGTGAGGATACCGCTGCCAAACGATCTGCTTGTGATCGACTGGCTGTATGCATATCCAAGCCTGCCACTTTGTGATCTCGATTAAGACCGGGTGACGGGTGTTTGACAGGTAGATCTTTGATACAGGCTTTAATTTTTTTTGCATGATAAGCATTATGTGCTTGAAGTTTTTTCGCGTTACCGTTTTTTATTGATGTAATCAAACCTGACTCATAATGATTAGTATCATCAACAGGTCCTGGCGTTTCACCCGCTCGGCTAAAGACCTTTACCTTAGGCGCAGCTCCTTGATCTTCATGAGAGACGGCCATCGCATCAGATTGATAACAATTATTCATCATGCGGCTGACACAGCTATTCAATTCGCTGAGAGCAGTCCACGATCCCGAGTCCGAGAAAGATTGAAAAGCCTCTTTGACCTTTACCTCCTCTTTGGAGTAAGGGTAATCAAAAGAATTTCTATTCACCAAAGCCTGTAATGCTGACTCTCTAGACTTAACCGCAGTAAAACGCTCATTAGCACTTTTACAACCTGTTAAGGTGTATTTTTGCAAGTAGACCGATAGTGATTGCGTCAACATTCCATATTTAGGATCTTTATGAGCACCTATTTTAAATAATTGCAACAGGGACTTTTCTATGACAGCACGCGAAAGATTTATAGAGGCATGAGGATTAATATCTAATGGATTGATTGCCTCCCTAAAATTGGAAATAGTCTCTATGACATTTCGACCTTGCTCAGACTGATAAAAGCGAGGGGAACGACTATCATCTCTGAGATAATTTTGATACTGATCGAGCATGTTCTGCTTGCAGTCGCCTAAACCAACACGCCCGGACAAGCACGATGATAATGTTTGTATGAGTGACATTTCTGATAGCAGTAAGGCTTCATTGACAGTATGATGTTTTTCTTCTAGCCAGAACGATGGACGCTCGCTATATTCAAGTCGTGGCGTGTGTTGATTGATGCCAAGGTTTTGTACAAAAACGAACTCATGAGTATTCTCACGATGATCAACATTATATTGATGCGCACCTTGCATGATTAAGCGAGCGCTTTTGATTTGATGATTACCACCATCCCAATCATTCAGAGAGGTTAACAAATTATAAATGATGGGTTCATTCTGACCGTTAAAAAAACGCTGCCGAATATCGTTTAATTTATTACAAACATCACCTGAAAGCTGATCATCAGGATCAGGGTGTCTACCTTTCATAATGGCTGCCAAAGAAGGTACACGAACAAAAACTTTTTTATTATTGCGCTCTATGATCGGATCTTTTCCGTTGTCTAGAGAGTACTCTTTAATTAAGCGAGCAGCGTGATGAGAAACACCCTGTTGCTTATCGTGAGCAGTTTTTCTTGCTGGTGACATCCAGGTTAAAGCTTGCTTTTGATGACTAACAGCCAAATAGGCATCGCCTGTGGCAGAAGTTGACTCGAACTGTGCTTCCGTTAATTCAGGCTGGTTATCTTTAAAGTGTTTTTTAAAGGTCTCTTCACAAAATAATGACCCACGACTTCTTTTAAATTCCTGAATGATTCGCGCCATAGCATCAACATAGACAGACTTCGTGAGAGAAGTTCGCGCATCATTCAACTGCTTATTCATGGATTGAACAGAAAAATTTTTCTGATCAACAGAGGCCTCAAGAGCTTGCCTAACTACTTTACGCATTTTGTTGTTTAACTCGCGCTGCATAGCAGCGCGTACGCATGCGATAGCATCTGGTATTGCATTATTTAAATCTAGGGTAGTGTTACGTAAATAATCCCCTAAAACATTAGGATCATCATAACCCCTGCACATACGCGTAAAATAGCGCTCCAGACCGCGCAACACTAAACTCTGGTGACTTTCCAGCTCTTCTTGTAAGCGTATCACAGAGCCGCGATCTTTAGCTTTCCAGAACACATCAAGTCGATGTTTAATAGGACGTTGGTCTGCCGCTCCATGGGATGAATATTCCGGATATAACCAGTCTAAAAAATCGTTTTTAGACTGATTAGCCGATTGGCAATCAATACTGCAGAGCGTGGTGTCACTGAAGTCATCATCACTAAGCCTTAACGTTTCTCGTAACCAGGATTTAGAATCACCATCGTAGTCACCATCTTGACACTCCCGAGGTATGATATCCCTTAAGATGTCATCATAGTTATCTTGGGTTAACCTAACTGTCACTATCCAACGACCTTGTGGATCGAAACGTCGGTGATCACTGGCTTGAGCTAACTGTCTTAAGTACCTATAGTATCCGCGCTCTACCATAGAGCGTTGCTTGGTGGTCAAGTTAGAGGGCTGTATTGGCATAGGTCACCTCTTTAGTCTTAGTATCCGTAACAGCGTACAACACCAGCGTTAAACCAATATTAATTCGCTCGACAAATTACAGTAGCTAGATGGAATGATTGCGTATCATACAAGGTACTGAAAGCATTGTGATCCATAACCTTCCACCATTACTTTATTATACATAGATGATCGCTTTTTAGGCATAAGTTTTACGTAAATCGAGTGATTTAATCTGTAGTTAAGGAAAGATTTAAAAGTCCGTAGTGAGGGCTCAATCAATACCGAAATCAAACAGAATGTGCTACAAACTAATGCCGTCCTTTTCTGCAATAAATGTAAAAACATCTAAAAAATAACCTTATTAAACTCAAAGAGGCCTATTAAATTGAGTGACCTCACCACAGCCTGGATCATTAAGTGCGACACCATCATGTTGAAATAGCTTTGCAAAACTATCACCGAAAAATGAGCAATCTAGATGACCCTCACCATCGATGGTGGCGACTGACTCTTCAGCCACCTCATAAAGAATAGACGATAACAAACCTCCACTATGGGGAGATATCAGTTCTTGCAACAATAAATCGATGGTAGCACTATTAAAAAACCATGCATCATACTCCAAACGAATAGATTTTAGCTCCACAAGAGAGGAGTCTTTACTCAACATGCGCAAGCATTCAGACCAATGATGTTTACGCGCACTCCAAAGAACAGTTCGATCATGAAGAGCTACCAGTGAAGCAATTAACACCAAAGGAGAATTAAGACTCACCCAACGGGTAGGATGAATCGATTGAATC
>DMFG01000125.1 GCA_003450655.1 Coxiellaceae bacterium
GCACCTTCAACTTCGCAGGGTGTATTAAGAATATTAGCGGCACGTTGTACGATAGTCGTTAAATCCTCTTGAGAATAAAATTCGAGTCGTTGCACAATACCAAAGCGATCCCTTAAGGGTGATGTGAGTAAGCCTGCACGCGTGGTGGCACCCACCAGTGTGAAAGGAGGCAGGTCGAGTTTGATTGAGCGCGCGGCAGGGCCTTCGCCAATCATGATATCAAGTTGAAAATCTTCGAGTGCGGGATACAGTACTTCTTCGACAACAGCACTTAGCCGGTGAATCTCATCAATAAAGAGAACATCGTGTGGTTCTAGATTGGTAAGTAATGCAGCTAAATCGCCAGCTTTTTCAAGCACAGGACCTGAAGTTTGTTTGAGTCCAACGCCCATCTCATTAGCAATGATATTGGATAAAGTGGTTTTACCCAACCCAGGTGGTCCGAAGATGAGGGTGTGATCCAGTGCTTCTTGACGTTGTTTAGCGGCATCGATAAAGATCCGCATCTGATTTTTAACAGCGGGTTGACCGACATAATCATTGAGTGTGTGTGGACGAATGCTGCGTTCCACGCGACTTTCATCCAAATTAGTACTATCTAATTCCGCATCTATCATGCGCATATCAGAATTCATGAGGTGACTCCTGTCATTAAGTATTGTAGCGCTTGTTTAATTAAAGACTCGGTAGTGTGATCGTGAGCTTGGCAGTGTTCAACAGCACGTTTGGCTTCATGGGGTTTATAGCCGAGTGCAGTTAGTGCGCTCAAGGCATCGTGTGAGATGGGTTGATGAGGCGTTTGTGTTGATGGAGTATTGGCGGTGTCTAATGAGAGTTGTTTGAGGCGATCACGCGTTTCAACAATTAAACGCTCAGCGGTTTTTTTACCGATGCCTGGAATATTCACCAAAACAGTTGTGTTGTTTTGATCAATCGCTTGAACGAATTGATGCGGTTCGAGACCCGATAAAATCGTGATGGCTAATTTGGGGCCAACACCATTCACTTTAATCAGTGCTCTAAATAGTTCCCGTTCGGCATCGGTTAGAAAGCCAAATAGCAGGTGGGCATCTTCACGCACAATAAGATGCGTTAACAGCGTGGTTTCTTGTTGTTCTTTGAGGTGATAGCACGTGCTCATGGGTGATTGGACTTCATAACCCACACCCTGGACATCCAATATAATGGTGGGTGGTTTTTGTGAAATAACCAGGCCACGTAGTTGTCCAATCATGCACCATCTCCTGCTGTTATCTGTGAGCGCTTCAGTGTATGCGTTAATCGTTGTTGATGGCAATGGCAAAGTGCGATCGCAAGCGCATCAGCGGCATCCGGGGGTGGTGTTTGTTGTAATTTGAGCAAGGAACGCACCATGTGTTGCATCTGTACTTTAGTGGCGCCACCAAAACCGACTACAGATTGTTTGACTTGCCTTGGACTGTATTCAAAGCAAGGTAAATCATTGTGCACTAAAGCAGCAATGGCAGCCCCACGAGCTTGTCCCAGTTTTAATGCAGATTGCGCATTTTTGGCAAAAAATATCGATTCAATCGCGAGTACATCAAAGTCATGCTGTTGTGATAGGGACAGCAGTTGTTGATGAATGGAATACAGTCGTTGGCTTAATGCATCGCCTTTGGTGCGGATCACACCAAAATCGATGGCGCACTGAACACCTTTGTGATCATTGATAATGCCATAGCCGGTTAACCGAGAGCCGGGATCGATGCCGATAATGATGGTCATCCTGAACCTTAATGATAGTGATGGCTGAATAGTATAACCAATGCATCGCGAATAAGACCAGTCAATCACTGTAGTTTACGTTGTCGGTACTATAATTCGTGAGTGCATGGATAATTCTTAAGATAATCCTTGAGTCATTAGCCATCACGCGGGAAAAGGGTGGATAAGCACTGTTTTCGATATGATTGCTGTGTTTCTTAATACTTAAATAATGTTTCTCATGTATGGTGGTAGGTTATGAATATTTTTTCGTGGAAAATATATGATGAAACCTGCAACAGTCAGTAAGCAAACCTTGATCCAGCGTGCCATGGATATCGTTGAACATTTTAGAACTGATGCTTCAAATCTTGGGGACTTATCAAGCTCCTTTGTGATTCTTAATCGTAATTTGGAGAGCTGGGTAAAGAGTGATTTTAAGGTGCATGATGGTGATAGTGGCACTGTTGAAACAAGTGGGTTATCGAAAAACGATCTATCGATAGTTGAAGGTGATTGTGAGATAACATTGCTACCTGTGTTATTGCTGATCGCGTATCATCGGATGCGTGATCGTGGAGATAAATCACATTACTCGCCAGATGCGCTTCAATTTCGACACCCTCATTTGGCACGGGTCATACACATGTATCTTGACCCATCGTACGCATCTTTTTGTCCTGATAATGACAGGATTCATAAGGTATATTACAAACGCTTGGGTATCGAACAGGTTGTAGAGCGCAGCTTTGGTGATTGCTCGTCATTTTCTGTGCGTGATTTTTTAAAGAGCGATGAGGCTAGTAAAATTA
>DMFG01000151.1:0-519 GCA_003450655.1 Coxiellaceae bacterium
CGC
Organism: Coxiellaceae bacterium; assembly: GCA_003450655.1. GTDB lineage: Bacteria > Pseudomonadota > Gammaproteobacteria > Coxiellales > Coxiellaceae > UBA9148. The sequence goes on from DMFG01000151.1 coordinate 4, forward strand.
CTTCTTGATTGAAGGCGTTTTTTTATCTGCTATCGTATTATGTTTTTCAAGATTGAGGAGAATGTATGCCAAGTTTTTCAGCGGAACAACTGGCTCAACACGTCAATGGTACTATCGTTGGTCATTGTCACGAAACGATTACTTCTGTTGCTGCACTAGGTTCAGCTAATTCCGGGCAGATCTCTTACATGGTCTCCCGTGCGCATCTTAAAACCCTGACTTCAACACATGCTAGCCTCGTGATGATATCAAAAGAATTTGCATCTGATTGTCCTGTACCTGCCTTGGTCGTGGAGCATCCTGAAATGGCTTTTGCAGAAATCGCTAGACTTTTTGCTCGACCAGCAACACAAATACCATCAGGTGTTTCTGAGCAAGCGCTGGTTGCGTCATCAGCCACTATTGATCCTACAGCACGTATTGGTGCTCGTTGTGTGATTGGTGAAGATGTTGTGATTGGTGCAAACACAGTGATTATGCCAGGGGTTGTGATCGGTGATCGTTGTCAAATCGGTA
>DMFG01000151.1:924-9243 GCA_003450655.1 Coxiellaceae bacterium
GCTGATGGTTTTGGGCATGTGCTAGATCCCAAAGGGCAATGGCAGCCTATTCCACAACTAGGTGGTGTGGTAGTGGGTGATGATGTTTCTATTGGGGCAAACACGACCATCGATCGTGGTGCTATTGATGATACGGTGATTGAATCAGGTGTGAAATTAGATAACCAAATCCAAATAGGGCATAACGTTCATATTGGAAAGCACACCGCAGTAGCGGGTTGTACAGGCATTGCAGGCAGCGTCACGATAGGTCAGCATTGTATGATTGGTGGTGCTTGTGGTATCAGTGGGCATCTTTCCATTACCGATAACGTGATATTAACAGCCATGTCAGGCGTGAGTAATTCCATTAAGAAACCCGGAGTTTATTCTTCTGGCACAGCCTTATTTGAAAATTTACATTGGCGTAAAATGGTCGCACGATTGCACCAGCTCAATGACTGGGTAAAACGTATTAAACAATTAGAGAGGTTGCACGATGATAACAATGGACAATGATCAAGTTAGGCATTTTCTTCCTCACCGTGATCCATTTTTATTTTTGGATAAGGTGATTTCATTGACCGATGATGCGGTTGTGGGTATTAAAAACGTTTCAATCAATGAGCCTTTTTTTCGCGGGCACTTTCCTAGTAAGCCTATCATGCCTGGTGTTTTAATTGTTGAGTCTATCGCACAATTATCGGGTATTTTAACCTACCATATCTTGGGTATTACTACGCCTAATCCTGAAACCGATATGTTCTACTTTGCGGGTATTGATAATGCACGCTTTAAGAAAATGGTTCGACCAGGTGATCAATTACGCATGGAAGTGGAATTGGTTAGGCATCGTAAAACATTATTTAAGTTTAAAGGTCGCGCTCTGGTTGATGGTGAATTGGCTTGTGAGGCTGAATTTTTAATTATTAATGAATAAGTAATATCTATGGGGATTCATGATGATCAGTGATCTTGCACAAATACATCCTTCAGCAACGATAGGAGAGCATGTAGAGATTGGACCGTGGACTGTGATTGGTCCGCAGGTTGTGATTGAAGATCGTGTGCGTATTGGGTCGCACGTGATTATTCAAGAGAATACACGTATTGGTCATGACACGGTGATTCATCCACATTCATTGATTGGCGGTGACCCTCAAGATATCACTTATCAAGGAGAGGAAACCTGGCTTGAGATTGGGCATCATACAGTGATTCGTGAATACACCTCGATTCATCGTGCCTCTACCAAAGACGATAAGGTCACGCGTGTTGGAAATCATTGCCACTTGTTTGCCTACACCCATATTGCTCATGACTGCCAGATAGGTGATCATGTGATGTTTATGAATAATGCTACATTAGCTGGGCATTGTGTGATTGATGATCATGCCATGATTGGTGGTTTTGTGGCATTGCATCAGTTTTGCCGCGTGGGTAGTTATAGTTTTTTATCACGTGCGGCGAAAGTGGTTCAGGATGTTCCGCCCTTTTTGTTAGTGGTGTATAACCCAGGACGTCCTTCAGGTCTAAATGCCGTTGGATTAAAGCGAGCAGGTTTTTCACTAGAAGCATTGCGACAACTTAAACGAGCTTATCGTTCATTGTATCAAGAAAATCGTCCATTGGCTGAGGCGTTAGATATTCTATCTGAGCAGGCTAAGACGTCACCCGAGGTGCAGTTGTTGTGTGATTTTATTCAGTCATCAAAGCGCGGTATTGTGCGTTAGTCGTAACCGTCACAGCAACTACCCCCTAGTCAAATAATTTAACCCTGCTAGTCTTTAGTTTTGTTCACAATCAAAGTCAATCATGTCTCATTCATTATCAAAATCTCAATGGCAGTCTTGGTGTGATGCTTATCAGCAAGTAGATCAAACTAAAGTATCGTTTTGTCGTGATAATAACCTTAACTACCATCAGTTTTTGTATTGGTTCAATCAACTGAGCAGTCAGAGCAATAAGATGATTTCAGTTGAGGTTTTGAGTTCTTTTAGGCCACTAGCTGTGATTAGACTTAAAAACAGTCATCGATTGGAGATCGTCGATAAAGATTTTTGACAGTCACTCTTAACAGCAAAGTGAGTCTTGCATGATACACAGTGGAATTAAACAGATTTGGCTCTACCCTGCAGTGGTTGATTTCAGAAAGCAGCTTAATGGATTAATTATACTCATTTTTATTGGGTACCACTGTTTAGTAATTTCAATGTAGTTAGAGTAATTGTTTTAGCCATGATTGTTGCTCTGGTTCCTTCGGAGTGGATTTCTGATCGCCAACTGTATCGTTTTCAGCAACCTCATAGCAAAGGCGTTTGCCAGGTTGGGTTGTGGACATGGTGTCGCCATCCAAATTGTTTCTTTGAGGGCAATATTTGGGTGTTATTTTGTTTGTCTTGCTTATCAATCAGTGGTTTGAGTTCAATTTTTAGCAGTATTTCTCCCTAAGTGATTCATTGGATTATGGTTAAGATTACTATTCCAATTACGGAGAAAAAATCTTTGAAAAGTCGTGGAGATGCTTATTAGGCTTATATTGACTCCACACCGCGCTTTTATCCATGGAAAAAGCCAAAAGCATAAATCCATCAAAGCGAATTACGATTTATCCGCCCTGAATATATTAATTTTCTGTATATTTATCTCTCATTTTGCTAGTCAATGATAGTGTGTTAAAGTTCGTCTAATTTTTTGGTAATAATCATTCACTAATGAAAAAAAATACTTTTAGAATATATGATGCTGAAATTAAAGCGGGTGAAAAAGCTACATTAGCGCTACCACTACCTGAACAATACTCTTGTTCTCCCATGTACATGACAATTAAAATTGTTAATGGTAAAAAAGAGGGGCCACGCCTACTTCTTTTTTCAGTATTACAAGGTAATGATCTTAATGGCATGGAGATTGTTAATCAGCTTTATGATCAGATTAATGCGAATGAGCTTGAGGGCACTCTAATTATTGTGCCTGTACTTAATGTCTACGGTCTAATTCATTATCCAAAGGTTACTCCCTCCGGTGTTGCATTAGAAAATTGTTTTCCAGGAGATCCTGAGGGGAGTTTTGGTGAGCGCGTTGCTCATATCGTGACAGAGAATCTAATCAAGCATGCGGATTATTGCATTGAATATCTTACAGGGAGTGTTAATCATGAGATATTGCCACAAGTCTATTGCAGTTTTGATGAAGCCGAGCAGAAGAAAATTGCTAAAGTATTCCAAGCACCGGTAATTACTGAGGTTGAAACGCAAAAGAATACCTTGCGTGAAACCATTGAAAATTTACAGATTCCTTTGTTGGCCTATGAGGCAGGTGAAGCACAGCGCTTTGATGCTACTGCGATACAAACAGGCATCGATGGTTCTAAAAACGTCATGCGAAAATTGGGTTTATTGCAAGACCCATTGACGAGCGGTGTTCATCCAGTTTTTTCTAAAGATGAGGATTGGTTAACTGCACATGCATCAGGTCTTTTATACAGCGATGTATCTTTGGGGGATCATGTTAAAACGGGTGATCATTTAGGTACTTTGAATGATCCTTTTGGAAAGGCCGCGTCTATAAAAATAAAGTCTCAATGCAGTGGTATTATTGTCGGCGTTAATCGTTCACCATTGATTCAAGAGGGTGAATCAATTTTTAAAATTGTATCATTTATTGATAATGCAAAAGCTGGGTCAGTGATAGAGGAGTGGGAAGAGCAAAAGCCTGAGATTGACTCCTAACGTAACTATGTCAGTAAATTCTAAATTTTCTATCAAAGGTCTTTTTATTTGGTTAATTTGTGCCATTTTCTTTACCTACGAATTTTTATTACGAACGGTCTTGGGGACCTTTGAGGCAGATATAATTGCCGTATTCCACATTACTATTGTCTCTTTTGCATTACTAAGTACAACCTCATATCAGCTGATTTATGGCGCAATGCAGTTACCCGTGGGGTTTTTAGTTGATCGATTTGGTCTTAAATTCACTTTGGCCAGCGCAGTAATTATCTGTTCATTGTCTGTGTTTGGGTTTTCAATCAGTCATCACTTTAATACTGCTTTAGTAATGCGCATGCTTATGGGATTGGGCTCATCCTTTGGTTTTGTCTGTGTGCTTGTTGCAGTTTATGACTGGCTGCCTCGTAAATATATTGCTTTCTTTATTGGTTTATCACAGTTTATCGGCACACTAGGCCCTATGATAGCTGCAGGCCCATTGGTAAGTTTGGCTCAACAGTTCCAACTATCATGGCGCTCTTTGTTTTTTTATTGCAGCATTGTTGGGTTGATTATTGCGGGGTTTGTCTTGGTGTTTGTGCGGAATAATAAAGCAACTTCTGAATCGATGATTATATTAAAAACACCACAGTCAATAGTAAGTAATGTACTTGCATTAATATCACAACCACAAGTTTGGTTGATTGCAATTTATTCAGGCTCGACTTATTTTGTTATCGATTATCTATCGGAGAATGCGGGAATAAGCTTCTTGCAGCTCAATGGTATATCTGCCACTTCCTCTTCGTTTATGATTACTATTGCATGGTTAGGTTTTGCTATTAGTTGCCCCATTGTTGGAATCATCTCAGACAGAATAAAAAATCGGACATTGACTTTGATCGGTACCGCTATTGTTGGACTCGCGTCTGCTTTGTGTATTTTTTACTTACCGCTTACATCATTGTGGTATTTCATAGCATTCTTTTGTCTAGGAATTGGAACTAGTGGCCAAAGTGTCGCTTTTGCAATCATGGCAGAGCAATGTAACAACAATTATCTAGCGGCAGGTTTGGGCTTAAATAACGCCATGATGTTCTTTTTTGGTTCATTCTTTGCACCTTTTATAGGGTATTTGCTGCATCAATTAAGCCATGCCAGTGCACCCCTGCTGTCTGATTATCACCAAGCATTTTTGGTTATTATTGCTATGATTGCTTTAGGCTTGATAATTAGTTCGTTCTTTATCAAAGAAACTTTTTGCAAGTCTACAAAGTATATGACGATCTTAAAGCAAGATTAAGTGTGTATAATTAATGTATTTTTGATTATATTTTTAATCTTTTTTAATCACAATGGGTTGCTTGATAACTGCACCAAAAAATTTTTGATTAATTTAGTTTGCCTTGTTTGTCATCCTCTCTATTTATTTAATTGTTTTTTAACTATAGTACAAAACTTTGAAGTTTTTTTGATAGAATTTAACTAACTATTTTTTAATGTATTTTTAAATTCCATTGCTGTGTGATAAAGTCGCAAATCACCTTTTTTAATTTTCAAAGAGCGCCATATTAGCTACGCTCCCATTAAATCACCGCCTGGCTTCGATATGTTCGAAGACAGTTTTAGTAGATTGTCAGTGCTCATGATTTTTTTTCATAGCTATCATCGAAGCTCCAAGGCGAGTTGCTTCGTGAGCGTAATGATTTACATTGTTCATGACACCCATGATCGATATGATGTTCCATTGAGAGACTAAAGCTGAAGCAAATAGAGAGATAGAATTAATGCTGCAGTTAAATTAAATTGACTAGGGTGTCGTTGCTGTAATGATCACGATTTAATGGTTTTGTCTCGTGCAAGCTCTCTTAGGGTTTGGTTCTGCTTGCGAGGTGTTATTGTTGAATATATGAAACAGTCGATGTCCTAAGCTGGTTTGTGAGTTCGATGATAGGTTTTGCCAGGCGTCACTCAACTGCCGACGTTTCATATGTCGAACGATCCCCTCTAATTGTGCATCATTGAGTTGTTGGTGGTGTTGTAAGAACAGAGTTAAGCAGGGTGTGATCCCTTGTGTTGGATCTAATCCATTAGATGGTATCGACTGTGCTTGAGGCTGTGAGGGTAATAAAAGGGTTTGTAGTGTGTGCGTATAGAATATATCGCCTTCACTATCCATCTTAACGGGCTGTTTTTTGGGGATGGATTTTTCAATAATGTCATGTTCAATAATTTTATGATCAGGGAAGTGTTTAGCGAGATATTGCTTAACGACAATGCCGATGAGTTTAAATCCAGAGCCACCATCATCATCCATGAAGTGTTGGATAAGCGTTGATGGCGAGCAATCTTTAGCGTTGAGAGGAACTAGACTGTCGTGATAAATATCCTGTAATGCTCCTATAAAGAAGGGTGCAGCCAATAGCATCATGGGTGCGGTATCCCTCCCTATTGTTTCATGTTTAGTTCTACGATCCGAAAAATTACTATTACTACAAAACTGTTCGGCATAGTCTTTGATCGGTCGTTCGTGACTTAGTATTTGTTGATAGCCTTGCTTAGGTAATTGGCGAATAAGACCACGATTAGGGTTGGTGATGGAAATCCATGGATAGGGATTATTAGGTGATGCTAATGGTGTGAAATATTGCCCATGGACGTCTTGATTGAGTAACTGAAGCTCTGCAACTTGCAGACACAATATAACAAATTGATCGCAACGAAATCCGCGAGGGCTGCCCTCTTTAATCGGTTGGTCTCCTCGAATAGCAAACTTTAAAGCCCGATAGTCACCATTGCCAGTAAACGCTTTTTTAGATGCCTTGAGTGCGGAATGAATAGTGTCATGTTGCTTTAGAAAGTCACTCATGTGTTGCTTACGTTTGAAGTCGTAAGGAATCTCTTGTGATGCCCAGGTGGTGGCAATGTCGACGATTTTGTTTCTGATGCGATGTTTAGGATCATGATCTTCTGAGAGTCTAAAGACTAAATAACCATACAGTGCGGTGAGTGGGGTGATCATGACCTGTGAAGTGTTATTGCCATATGTGGCATGTGCAATCAGAGGAATATGGTATTTGTCATGGCCAACACAAATGCCTACATGTTCAACAGAGTTTGCATTGGGTTTTCCTTGGATGGCATCGAGTGAAAAATAAAAAATGAGATCACCAGGATGAATATTTGTTGAGGCGATAAATTTATGTTTTTTAGTGTTTTTTCTCATGTATTGGTAGTTTTTGGTGATGTTCACGGCATAATAACCAGATGGTAGGTTGTTTTCCCTTAAACGTCTATTAAATTATCCATGACAGTCCATGATTTTGGTCAAAACCATAAAAACCTGTAAAGCAAAATACTAGGTAACTTATTGACTATTAATTGATATTCTCTATGATAAATACTTATTCACGGTAATTCGTCTTAAGGAGAAGACACAATGGAAAAATTTATTGAGTCCAGGGATAAAGCAGGTAAGATCACCTCCATGCGAACACCTTGTCAAGGCGAAGACCTATTATCAATTTCAGAGCTGAATAAAGGCTCTGCATTTTCAGTAGAAGAAAGAAAACGATTTGGGCTCTTAGGAAAGTTACCTGCATCTATTGAGACGAGTGAACAGCAACTAAAGCGCTTCTATAAACAATACAGTCAGTTTGAAACAAATATTGAAAAAAATATTTTCCTTAACCAGTTAAAACAACATAACGAAACGATTTTTTATCAACTCACGGCAAAATACCTCGATGAGATGATGCCGATCATTTACACACCGACCATTGGCGATGCAGTCGAGCAGTTTAGTTATCAATTTAATCAGCCGGTGGGCTTGTTTTTATCGTATGAATACCAAGACCACCTAGAGGATATTTTAGATCAGGTGAATTTAAAGGATGTTGATATTGTTTTGGTAACCGATGGTGAGGGTGTATTAGGAATTGGAGACTGGGGAACGGGTGGTATTGATATTTGTATCGGAAAATTAATGGTCTATACGCTATGCGGTGGTATTGACCCTAATCGTGTTTTACCGATTCAGTTGGATGTTGGTACTAATAACCAATCACTCATTGAAGATCCGATGTACTTGGGATGGCGTCATGAGCGTATCACGGGTGAAGCCTATGATGCGTTTATTGATAAAGTCGTAAAAGCCATTGTGCGACGTTATCCAAAAACCTATATCCATTGGGAAGACTTTGGGCGTGATAATGCGCACCGTGTGTTGAATAATTACCGTTCTAAACACACCAGCTTTAATGATGACATCCAAGGTACAGGTGCCACGGCAACAGCGTGTGTGTTATCAGCCTTAAAGGCGGCTAAAGCTGATTTATCACAGCAGCGGTTTGTGTTTTTAGGAGCAGGAACAGCGGGTACGGGTGTCGCCGATCAACTTTGTCATGCTCTTATTCGATCAGGTATCAGTGAGGAAGACGCTCGACAACAATTTTGGATGGTGGATCGTTATGGCTTAATCACGACGGATATGGATGGTATTACCGATGCGCAAACACCCTATGCCCGTTCAGAGTTAGATCATCGCGGTTGGACTTTAGATCAAGTTGTTGATGAGGTTAAGCCAACGGTTCTAATTGGTTGTTCAACGGTTAAAGGCGCTTTTACGGAG
>DMFG01000115.1 GCA_003450655.1 Coxiellaceae bacterium
TTGCAGAAGGTGAGGCAGAAATTGTTGCAGGTTTCCATGTTGAATATTCGGGTATGGGTTTTGCATTATTTTTCCTAGCTGAATATGCCAATATGTTGCTGATTTCTGGCATTGCCTCTCTGGTGTTTTTTGGTGGTTGGTTATCACCTTTTGAAGGAATACCATATCTGGGGCACTGGTTATCCTGGGTTCCTGGCATTGTTTGGTTTTTAATGAAAACAGGGTTTTTCATTTATGTGTATTTTTGGTTAAGAGCAACGATGCCACGCTATCGCTATGATCAGTTAATGCAATTAGGGTGGAAGGTGCTTATTCCTGTATCGATTATTTGGCTATTGGTTATAGCCTTCGCGGTACATATTGTCGGATAAAATAAAGCAGAGTGACGAGAGATTAATATCATGAAACAGTGGTTGTTAACACAAATTAAAAAATTCACACTGTGGGAGCTGTTATGTGGCTTAGCGGTCACACAGAAAAGTTTTGCAAAACGAAAAGAGACTATTCAATATCCTGAAGAGCAAATGCCGGTTTCTCCACGATTTCGTGGCGTGTTAGCTTTGAGGCGCTATCCAAATGGTGAAGAACGTTGTATTGCTTGTAAGTTATGTGAAGCGACATGCCCTGCTGCTGCTATTACGATTGAAGCGGGCCCCAGGCTTGCAGATGGCACTCGTCGTACGACTCGTTATGATGTCGATGCCTTTAAATGTATTAATTGCGGTTTTTGTGAAGAAGCTTGCCCGGTGGACTCCATTGTATCAACACCTGAAATGCATTATCACTTCGAGAATCGCGGTGAAAATATATTGACTAAAGAAAAGTTATTAATGATAGGGGATCTTTACGAAGAGCAGCTCGCTAAAGATCGTCAAAAACAAGAAAAGTATAGGTAGTAACGATGACATCAATCCCTGTATTACAGTTGGCTTTTTATTTTTTTTCGGCACTCTTGATTATTTCATCCTGTCTTGTGGTGTTGTTACGTGATTTGGTTAAGTCTGCATTATTTTTAGTCTTATGTTTTTTTGCGGCAGCGGTTCTTTGGATGATCTTACAAGCTGAGTTCTTATCCTTGGTGTTAATTTTTGTTTATGTCGGTGCTGTCATGACTTTGTTTTTGTTTGTCGTGATGATGTTGGCAGTTGATCAGGTTAAGTTACAACGAGTTGGGTTTTACCGTTTTTTGCCGGTTGCTCTTTTTGTGTTGATTTTTATGCTAGGTATCATGGTTTATGCCTTAAACGCCCATCATTTTCTCGCAGGGAATACTGCGTTGACTATGCAGCCTGCAAATTATGACAATGTGGGTATGATAGGGCAGCTGCTCTACAGTGATTATATTTATCCTGTTGAAATTGTTGCAGCAATTTTGCTGGTAGCTATGATTTCTGCCATTGTTTTAGGTTTTTTTGGAACTAAGAAGGAGGCACGTTATCAAAAAGTTGCGGATCAGCAACGGGTATCGAAAGCGTCTCGTCTTCGTATTATCAATGATAAGGATCGCACATGATTCCGTTAAGTCACTATTTGATTTTAGCAGCTATTATATTTTCTATTTCAATAGCTGGTGTTGTTATTAATAGAAAGAGTTTAATCACACTGCTAATGTGTGTGGAATTATTATTGCTTGCCGTCAATATGAACTTTATTGCGTTATCGCAATATCTTCATCAGTTGTCGGGCCAAATATTTGTTTTCTTTATTCTCGCTGTGGCAGCTGCAGAGTCTGCAATAGGGTTAGCTATTTTGGTGGTAATTTATCGTCAGCGTGGAAATATACGAGTTGATAAGCTCAATGAGCTAAAGGGTTAAGGAATACAGTATGCTTTTTTATTACACACTTATATTGGTCTTTGCTCCGCTATTAGGTAGTTTAGTCGCAGGCCTGTTAGCTAAACGTATTGGCTGCAAAGGTGCGCATAGTGTCACTATCTTTTTGATGCTGGTCTCTTTTGCTTGTGCCTGTAAGATTTTTGTCAGCGTGGTTGTGGGTGGTGCAACATTAAATCAGTTGCTGTATCACTGGGCGATCAGTGGAAGCTTTCAGTTTGATATCGGCTTCTTTTTAGATAATTTGACGGCAGTCATGTTAATGGTTGTAACTTTTGTATCAACACTTGTACATATTTATAGTATTGGCTATATGAAAGGAGACCCGGGCTATCAACGTTTCTTTTGTTATATGTCCTTGTTTACATTCTGTATGCTGATGTTGGTAACCTCTAATAACTTCTTACAGTTATTTTTTGGTTGGGAAGGTGTTGGCTTGGTCTCTTACTTATTGATCGGTTTTTATTTTACAAAGCCGTCAGCAGCCGATGGTAGTTTAAAAGCATTCATTGTGAACCGTATTGGCGATTTTGGTCTTATCCTTGGTTTAAGTGCAGTGATTGCTACATTTGGTACTGTTGACTACATGGCTGTTTTCTCTGCTGCGCCTCAACATGCAACCCAAACACTAAGCATATTTGGCCACATTCATTGGTCTCTGATGACGGTGATTTGTGTGTTGTTGTTTGTTGGAGCAATGGGTAAGTCAGCACAAATACCATTACATGTTTGGTTGCCGGAATCTATGGAGGGCCCAACGCCTATTTCTGCCTTAATCCACGCAGCAACCATGGTGACAGCCGGTGTATTTATGGTGGCAAGAATGTCGCCACTCTTTGAGTTTTCAGAAGCCGCTATGAGTTTGGTGTTGGTGATTGGCGCTAGTGGAGCATTGTTTTTAGGAATACTGGCCTTTGTTGAAAATGATATTAAGCGTGTGATTGCGTACTCCACGATGTCACAGTTAGGTTACATGATGGCGGGAAATGGAGCTTCTGCATTTGGAGCGGGTATCTTTCATTTATCGACTCATGGTTGTTTTAAAGCACTATTATTCTTGTGTGCAGGTTCAGTTATTGTTGCTATGCATCATGAGCAAGACTTAAGAAAAATGGGTGGCTTAAGAAAATACTTGCCAGTGACGTATGTCTGCTTCTTCATTGGTGCTGCAGCACTTGCAGCTCTACCACCTTTCGCTGGTTTTTATTCTAAAGATGCCATTATTGAGGCGGTTCATTTGTCAACTATACCGGGCGCAACCTATTCATACTGGTGTGTCTTATTTGGTGCTTTCGTCACGGGGTTTTATATTTTTAGAGCTTTCTTTATGGCTTTTCATGGTCCAGAACGATTTGATGCATCCTTGCGAGCTCACTTGAAAGAACATTGGGCAATGCGAATTGCGATGATTGGTTTGGCGATCCCTGCAACATTTTTGGGGATGTTGTTTGTTAAACAAATGGTGTACGAGCAACCCGGTTTGTTAGGGGATAGTGTGACTATCTTCCCTCAGTATAATGTGCTAAAAATCATGGCAGAGCACTTTCATGGCGTGTGGTCTTTGACATGGCATGCCATATTTACGGCTCCGTTTTGGTTGAGTTTGTCTGGCGTATTTTTTGCGTGGTTAACGGCTTCAAGTTCTGAAAAATGGTGGTTTTTATTATTAGAGCGATTTGATTGGTTGCGACGTATTTTATTACAACGATATTGGTTTGATGCTTTTAATGAAGTGGTGATTGTGAAGCCTGCAATGAAAATCAGCCAGTTTTTTTATGCGGTAACTGACTTGATTATTATTGATGATTATTGCGTGAATGGGTCTGGAAGGCGTACGGTTTGGTTGTCCAATATTCTACGTCGATTTCAAACAGGGTTTATCTATCATTATGTGTTTGTCATGATTGTCTGCATTTTGGCATTTTTGATATGGATGGTCTTTTTCTAATTAGAGTTAAATTATGTTATTTCATTTACCATTATTGAGTTGTTTAATTTGGACGTCAGCATTGGGTGCAATTCCCGTATTGGCTTATTCACGACCGGGGCAGGAGAATGCTGCACGCTGTGTGGCATTGATTGTTTCTTTATTTGCGGTGCTATTTTCTGTATTGATGATCGTTCAGTTTGATGCGAACTCATCCTCAATGCAGTTTGTCGAAAATGCTTCTTGGATTCCGAGTTTAAAAATTAACTACCATTTAGGTGTCGATGGGCTGTCCGTTCCTCTGATTGCTTTAACATGCTTTACTACGGTTGTCGTGGTGCTGGCCTCTTGGACAATGGTGACCGAGCGTGTATCACAGTATTTGGCGGCATTCCTTGTGATGCAAGGGATGGTCATTGGTGTGTTTGCCTCAATCGATGCCATCTTATTTTATTTCTTCTGGGAAGGTATGTTGATACCAATGTATTTAAGTATTGGTATATGGGGTAGTAATAATCGTTCCTATGCAGCGATTAAGTTTTTTCTCTATACTTTTCTGGGTTCTGCGCTGATGTTAATTATCTTCTTATATTTGCGCATGACAGGTGGTGATTTTAATATTTTGCATTTTCAGTCGATGTTGATCGGTAGTAAAGTTCAAGATATTATATTTTTTGGGTTTTTGTTGGCATTCGCGGTGAAGGTACCAATGTGGCCATTTCATACCTGGCTACCAGATGCGCATACTGAGGCTCCAACCGGTGGTTCTGTTGTCTTGGCGGCATTAATGTTAAAAATTGGAGCATATGGGTTCTTGCGATTCAGCTTGCCGATTGTCCCTGATGCTTGCCATCACTATGTTTGGTTGATGTTGATTTTATCACTAGTTTCAGTGATCTATATTGGTATGGTGGCCTTAGTTCAGACAGATATGAAGAAATTGATTGCTTATTCATCAATTTCTCATATGGGTTTTGTTACGCTGGGTTGCTTTATTCCACTGCTGATGCTTCAAACCGTTGCGAACATGCAGGATGCTTATATGGCATTAGAAGGTGCTATGGTGCAAATGATCGCGCATGCCTTTGGTTCAGGTGCCATGTTTTTAGGCTTTGGGATTCTCTATCAGCAACTGAAGTCGCGTGATATACGAGATATGGGGGGTATTACAACTACCATGCCATATTTTACTGCTTTTTTTATGTTGTTTTGTATGTCGAACGTTGGTCTTCCAGGGACGTCTGGTTTTGTTGGCGAGTTCATGATTATCTTGAGTGCTTTTAAAGCTAATATCTGGATAGCGTTATTTGCCGCTACCACATTATTCATTGGTGCTTCTTATACGTTATTAATGTTCCGTCGTGTCTTCTTTGGGCCAGTGGCTAATGATCAAGTAGCTGCTCTGAAAGAAATATCTGGTGTTGATACATTTAATTTTGTTTTATTGAGTACTGGTATTTTATATTTGGGTTTATTTCCGAACGGACTACTAAACTTGTTGCATGCGTCAGTGGAAAACCTGTTGCATCTTAGTATGGTCTCTAAATTAGTGTAAGGTGAATTGATGAGTGCATTTTTATCCTATGTGTTTCCTGCCTCAGCGGAATGTTTTGTGCTGGTGGCAAGCTGTGTCATTTTAATGGCTGGAGTATTTTTTCCTAAGCGTGAGTCATTGTGTTATTACTTAACTCAGTTCACTGTTCTTGTCGCTATGGTATTAACAGTGTGGGTGTTTGCTAAGAGTGTAGGTGCTCAAGGACAACCACTGTATGCTTATTCTCAAGGCTATATTCTGGATAGACTTGCTGTCGCTTTAAAGCTACTGACTCTGCTGTGTTCTTTTTTCACATTTATTTACGCGCGTTCTTATAATCGTGTATTCAATCTACCT
>DMFG01000131.1 GCA_003450655.1 Coxiellaceae bacterium
ACGGTCTCTAGGCAAAACAGGTGTCGACGACTTTTCAGAATGACTAACATTATGAAACGATTGAATGGTTGTTAGATTACGCGATAAGTCATCGGAGGATAATACACCATGATCAGCTGTTGTATGATCTGAGCTGGCAGGTGAGGCCCCCTTCCCTGTGATACAGATGATAATAATGATGACGGTGATAATAAGAATAATCGCCACCCAAATACGAGGCATGCGAGCGCGTGTCGAGCTAACCGTCAATTCCGCTTGCCAATCATGCATATTACTCAAACATTAATCCTTTTTCTCTAATTGTTCGATGAGCTGATGATTAAAAATGGTAACAACACACTCCTGACTAGAGCGTAAAGTAAACTGTGGAGCAATCTGATGAGCGACCCAATAATTACCCTGATGACGCATATTAAGTAATGTCTCATGTCCCTGCTTATCCATAACCGCAAAGAATGCCGGAATCGATGCATGGTGTTGCAGCATAAAATACGTAAACGACCCATCGTCAAACACATGAATT
The DNA here is from genome assembly GCA_003450655.1 of Coxiellaceae bacterium. Lineage (GTDB taxonomy): Bacteria > Pseudomonadota > Gammaproteobacteria > Coxiellales > Coxiellaceae > UBA9148. The sequence continues at coordinate 524 of DMFG01000131.1, forward strand.
GGAACGATATCACGACAACCATGAAACCAATAATCCCAATGGTGTGAATGATCTAGCAACGCTGATACATTTCCCTGACTATGAACATGATTAACTACAGGTAACTGCTTGGTTTCAACATATCGAATGGAAAAAGTAGAAGCATTTAGATCAGTCATTTTTTTTGCGATTAAATGTAATATATATCGTTTAACCTGTTGGTCTTGATTAATCGTGGTAATCACCATATCAGTATTTGACACCGATACGTTAGGCTTTACATTGACGACATTAGGCGTCGACTTGGAGACCGTTACTGACCACGCGGCTAAATCACCGCATTGGATGTCCGACACAGATTCGCCATCACCTAAGATGATTTGTGAGTTCACTAATGGTGTTCCCTGCAAAGTGACGACATTATTAGGATCATAGACAACCGTCTTAATACGATGATCACTTGATAATGCTTGCAAATCTTCAACCGCCCATGTCAACCTGATGGTCATCAACCAAACTATGAATAGTGTTTGAAACAATCTCAGAATCATTATTATGCACCTTTTTCTGTCCAATTTCGTTGTTTAACTTGATAATGGGTCACCTGAAAACCATCCCAATTACGCCAACGTACATCTGGGTCTAATGATGGCTCGCTGTAGTTCCATGAAAGAATGATAGACACTGCTTGTGAACGCTTAACAGCAGTATCTAGACTATGATCGATTAAAACAGCATGAACTTCAGCAAGATTATGATGAACCTCATGATCTGTTTTACCATGCACCTCCTGATCCAAAACAATAATGTTATCAATACGAACCGTTCGATAACGTTGATTACCTAACTGATGAATAAGCGATGACACATTCGTTGAACGTTGATCATCAACGTATGATTGAGACACTGATCGATCAGACATCGATAAGATTAATCGATATTGCGCTTCATAAGCCATAGGATCATATGACTCACGGTTAACCACATAACGTACCAAATCATTTTCTAACTGTGCATGATTAGTCACAACACTCGCTTTCTTAACTTTCTCAACACTGACACGACCATCTCGATAATGATGAATAATCAAAGGTTCTAAATGCTGAGCAGGAATAAGTAATAAAATGACAACAAGCAATATCACCATAACCACTGCTAACACGATGGTTAAGCAGCGATAACGGTATCGAGACGAGAGCAGCATATAAAATCGGTCATCTGACCAACTACGTGCCGAGTTAAAGTAATCCTTATCTTTATCCGAATCATCTAAAGCTCGTGATTCAGCAGAATGTTTATCATGATCTTTACGAAAAAGCCGACGGGCATAGCGAAAATATCGTTTCAATAGTTCTAACATCATACGCTCTCCGATGATGAGTTAGAGGATACCCCCATGGATAATACGCGGTCACTTGGTCGTGCTACTGAGGTTCTAGGTTCGGATTTTGCTGATTGACTCAGTCGATGACGCAATGCAGAATTCATCCGTGTAACAGGTGTTGCTAATTGGCGGGCGCTGGATAACATATACCCAGCCAACATACCCGATGCTTGTTGTGCTAATGATGATGACCCGATACTGCCACCGAGATTCATAGCTAAAGTTGACACTCGCATAATCTGCCAAACGCACAAAATAGCAACGATATAAAATGGAACAAAACTTACCAGTGGGAAATCAATTGCCTGAGATAAGTAATCATCTGCTATTATTGCCTGCAAAATTGACATATTAATGGATACAGTAATGTTGATAAAAATGATCACAAAAACACACCCTGACAACGCACCTAGCCAACGCTGAAAAAAAACCCGAGTTGGCTCAAATAAAGTCAATATGATGAATAAAGGTCCTGCAGTGAATAAAGTAGCTAACAACACTTGCACCATAATCAGCTCTAGAAAAGCCATGCCGATCATTAAGATGCCAGTTAACCAAACAACGCAACCATCGAATAAGGGCGCTAATTTAGTTAACCCCCCTTTTTGAAATAAAAAATTACCGACTTTAGCAACTTCGATTAATAATGACTGTAAAGCCCCAGTCATACCCTCACCAGCGAAATGGGGTAACTCAACGGGCGTTGCTGTTAACATCACAGCACTAATTTCACTGGCCGCGCCTTGAAACCCATTAACAACAATGGCACTAAAATTACCCCAATTCATGGCTAATAAATTGATAATACCTATTTTTAATGCCGATCGAATAAACGTCTTCATACTGATCGAAGTCCAACCCTGCATCACAGAAATACCTAATATTGCAATATACAACACCACACTAATATGTAATGGGGTTTTCAAATAACTCGATAAGGCTGAGTAGCCTTTGTACACACATTCATTCAATAACAGCGTGACCTCTTCCTGATATTGCAAAATAATCGTGTCATAAGCCGGTAAAGCCATCTTACTTCACCTTACTGGGTA
>DMFG01000185.1 GCA_003450655.1 Coxiellaceae bacterium
TTCGAATCCCTGTCTCTCCGCCAACGCTAAACTTTTAATATTGATATCTAAGGTTAGGCTTGCTTGTGATAAATGTGCTGCTAGTAGATGATCATGATCTCGTCCGTTCAGGAATTCGACGTATTCTTGACGATGTCCCAGGTATTAATGTTGTCAGCGAGGCTTGCAGTGGTGAAGAAGCACTGCAGTTAGGCCGCAAGCTCAAGCCTGATGTCGTCTTAATGGACGTAAAAATGCCAGGCATTGGTGGCTTTGAGGCAACTCGTAAGCTCTTATTGATGGACCCTACAATCAAAGTCCTTGTCGTTACTATCTGCAATAATGATATTTATCCGGCACGCTTGTTAGGTGTTGGTGCTTCTGGTTATTTAACTAAAAACGCAACGATGAAAGAAATGATTCAGGCGATTAAAGCTGTTCATGCTGGACAGCGCTATATTAGTCCTGAAATTGCTAGCCGTTTAGCGTTCCGTCATATTTCTGATGTTGAAGAATCACCCTTCGATAAGCTTTCTGAGCGCGAGCTTCAGGTTATGCTAATGATTACCATGGGTGTTAAAGTGCAAGAGATCGCAGAGAAGCTCTGCCTGAGTCCAAAAACGGTTAATAGCTATCGTTACCGAATTTTTGAAAAACTAGAAATTAGTAATGATGTCGAATTGACTTTGTTGGCTATGCGTCATGGTATGATTGATTCAGAGCAGGTTGACGATCCTTTGTCGGATGTTTCCGAATCTAGTGAAAACTAGTATCCTACAGATTCTTTATATTGATTGATTCTGATTATGGAAGATGTAAAAGCTTTTCTTGATACGTTGCCGCATCAACCTGGCGTCTATCGCATGCTAAATGATGCAGGTAAGATTCTTTATGTTGGAAAAGCTAAGCATCTCAAAAAGCGAGTCTCTAGTTATTTTAGATCCTCAGTGACCGATAAAAAAACTCAAGCATTAATGGCTCAAGTTGATTCTGTAGAATTTACTATCGTTAATAATGAGCATGAAGCATTATTGCTGGAAAATAATTTTATTAAGCGATATCGGCCACGTTATAATGTTGTGTTGCGCGATGATAAAACATACCCTTTTTTATTATTAACCACTGAGCATGATTTTCCGCGTCTCGATTTATTTCACGGCAAGGGGCATCCTAAGGGAAAAACCTTTGGTCCTTATCCTAATGCCGGTTCTATTCGTGAAAGCTTATCCTTGATACAAAAGTTATTTCGTTTGCGCCAATGCAATGATGTGTTCTTTAGTCATCGTTCAAGGCCTTGTTTGCAATACCAAATCCATCGATGTACTGCTCCCTGTGTCGGCTATGTGTCTAAAGAGGATTATAGTGAGCAGGTTCATTTGGCGACTTTGTTCCTACAAGGTGAAAATACGATTATTATTGATTCCTTGACTGAAAAAATGAACCAAGCATCAGAAGAGCAAGCCTATGAGCGTGCGTTATATTTTAGAGACATTATCTCAAAGTTACGTGCGCTACAAAAACAGCAAACTATTGTTGGCGGACAGGGGGATGTGGATGTTTTAGCTGTGGCTCAGTCTTTATCAGTCATGGTTGTTTCTATTGTCTTTATTCGTTCGGGTCGTGTGCTTGGTCATAAGTCCTACTTTCCTTCTGTGCCTAAAGGGCTTCCTATGGAAGAGGCAATTCATGCTTTCATTGCACAATATTATTGTGACCCGCTGCGTTCTAATCAGCTACTCAATAAAGTCATTGTCAATGTAAAATTGCCTCAGCGATTAGAGTTGCAAGATGATTTGCAAACGTTCTTTGGTTCAAGTTTTAGTTTAACGGATCGTAAGCAGTCAGGTTATCTTTCATGGCTAGCGATGGCTGAAAAAAACGCTCAACATGATATGGCTCAACGAGTGAATGATGCTCTAACACCAGAGAAGCAGTTGCATGAGTTACAGTTGGCGTTAAATTTGCCTGATCCAATATCTCATGTTGAATGTTTTGATGTTAGTCATACTCAGGGTTCGTCTACAGTAGCTGCTTGTGTGGTTTTTACTGCTTCGGGTATCACGACCTCTGAATATCGGCGATTTACAATTACTGGTATTACGCCAGGGGATGACTATGCGGCGATGCATCAAGCTTTATTGCGTCGTTATACCAAGCGCAAACAGGATGATGCACCATTACCTGACTTAATTTTAATCGACGGTGGTAAGGGGCAGTTGGCGCGTGCCATCCTTGTGATGGATGAGCTTCAAATAACATCTATTCCATTATTAGGTGTTGCGAAAGGTGTTTCACGCAAAGCTGGTGAAGAAACGTTGTTCTTAAACAATCCCTCTCATCCTATTAGCTTAGAGGCAGATAGTGTCGCTTTACATACAATACAGTTGATTCGTGATGAGTCTCACCGTTTTGCTATCGCTGGTCATCGTGCCCGACGAAAAAAGCAATTTATAGGTTCGCCTTTGGAGAATGTAGAGGGGGTTGGCCCTAAGCGGCGGCAAGCGTTACTGCAGCACTTTGGTGGTATGCAGGGATTGTTGCAGGCGGATCAGCAGGAGATTGCCAGTGTCCCAGGAATTAGCTTGGCTTTAGCTGAGGTGATTTATCGAGCACTTCATTGATGTCTTGACGCTTTATGATTATGTCGTACAATGGTTTTCGTAACTTTGTTGTAATTATTTATCTTTTCAGGTGCTCTTATGAATATACCCATGCAGTTAACTGTTCTGCGTATTGTATGTGTTCCTTTGGTGTTTGTGATTTACTGTTTGCCTTTTCAGTGGTCACATTATGTTGCATCAGGTTTGTTTTTGTTAGCGATTATTACCGATTGGTTAGATGGCTATTTGGCGAGGCGACTCAAACAGACAACACGCTTGGGTGCTTTCCTTGACCCGGTTGCTGATAAAATCATTATCTGCGTCTCATTGGTTTTAATTGCCTCCTTTTACGCTAACTTGTGGGTAACTCTCGCGGCTTCAATCATCGTTGCGCGTGAGATTATCATTTCTGCTTTGCGCGAGTGGATGGCGGAAATTGGATCTCGTACAAAAGTTAGCGTTCAGTACGTGGGTAAAGTTAAAACTACATTTCAGGCCATTGCGATTATTGTGTTACTTATGTATGGCACGCATTCACCTATTTGGCTGTACTGGATCGGATTATGTTTTTTTTATTGTGCCGTTATACTCACATTGTGGTCTATGATGGTTTATTTAAAAACAGCCTGGCCTGATCTTAGACACTATTCATAATTTTTTTCATTTATTTGAAAGGGACGCTTGACTTTATTTGCTGAATGATAATAATAGCAGTTCCTAACAGGAGCGGTGCGGGAATAGCTCAGTGGTAGAGCACAACCTTGCCAAGG
>DMFG01000094.1 GCA_003450655.1 Coxiellaceae bacterium
TGGGGGTTCGCTTTTTAAAGCACTTGAGTCGTACTTGTTTGTTGTTACATTTAGTCGATATCAGCCCTATGGCAGAAGACCCTATTGAGTCAGTGAATACTATTGTGAAGGAGCTGGCCGCTCATGATCCAGAGTTGGCCTTGAAGGAACGTTGGTTGGCGCTGAATAAGATCGATACAATCCCTGAAGATGAGCGTCAAGCTAGGTGTGAGGAAGTGATTCAAGGTTTGGGTTGGACAGGCCCTGTGTTTATTGTTTCTGGGGTGTCTGGTGAGGGGTGTGATGAGGTGTGTCAGTCTATCGCGGCGTATTATAGTGACCCTGATCGTGAGCTTTAGTTTGATGAGCAGTAGATAAAAAAAAATCGCCAAGATAAGGATTATCGAGGCGATAATAATAACTTTCAAACAGGTATTAAGCCTGTGTGACTTTCTTTAGTTTTGCAACTAAACGACTTTTGAGTCGAGCAGCTTTATTGCGATGAATAATGTTGTGACTAGCAGCCATATCTAATGTTTTGATAGCTTCTGCACAGGCAGTAGGCGCTGTAGTTTTATCTTCGCTTGTAATAGCTTGTTGTGCTTTTTTGAGGAAGGTGCGCATTTTTGTGCGTTGTGCCATGTTATGGTCGCGACGTTTGTCAGCTTGGCGTGCTCGTTTTCTTGCTTGTGGGGAATTGGCCACGGAGTGCTCCCTTAGTGTTAATAGTTATTTTCAAGCCCGGCAATATGCCTGGTTTGGTGGAATTTGTCAATGCACTGGAGCCGTTAATATCCGTCGCTTGTCTTGTGAGTATGACTTGGTTAGCATAGCGATTCAGTTATTGATCCTTATATTAGGATCACTTTTCTAGGTATAGCCCGATTATGAGTAAAAAATTGGTAAAGTCCACGGGTATTGTGGCGACTATGACGATGGTCTCTCGTGTGTTGGGTTTTATTCGAGATGTGGTGTTGGCGGGTTTCTTTGGTGCCGGGCCTGCGTTTGACGCCTTTGTGATTGCATTTAAAATCCCTAATTTTTTCAGAAGGTTATTTGCAGAAGGTGCTTTTTCTCAAGCGTTTGTCCCTATTTTAACGGAATATAAAGTTCAACAACCTGAGGATGACGTACGGGCATTTATGGGCCGTGTTGCTGGTGCATTATTGGGTGCATTGGTGGTTATTGTGATATTGGCTGAGGTTGCAGTGCCTTTGCTCATTATCCTATTTGCCCCAGGGTTTTTACATCACCCTTTACGGTTTGAGTTATCTAAGGGTTTGTTATACATCACTTTTCCTTATTTACTTTTAATCTCGATGGCCGCTTTTGCAGGAGCGGTGCTTAATGCCTGGCAACGATTTGCTATTCCAGCTTTATCGCCGGTACTCCTGAATGTTGCCATGATTACTGCTGCTGTATTTGGTGTTGTTTATTATCATCAGCCGATTTATGTCTTGGCTTGGGGTGTCATCATGGGTGGGCTGTTGCAGTGTGGTTTGCAATGGGGAGCCCTTTACCGTGTTGGTCTGTTGCCACGGCTCAGGTTTGATTGGCGTGATGCAGCAGTATGGCGTGTGTTGAAAAAAATGGTGCCTGCTTTATTTGGTGTGTCTGTGGCACAGCTCGGTTTGTTGATCGATGGCTTTTTTGCTTCTTTTTTACCCTCGGGCAGTATCTCGTGGTTGTATTATTCCGATCGACTAACATTTTTACCTTTGGGTGTGATTGGTGTGGCATTGGCCACTGTCTCATTACCGACTTTATCTCGACACTTCTCGAGTCAATCAGAACAGGCTTATTCAAAAACACTTGACTGGTCACTACGGACTTTGGGGTTAGTTGGTTTGCCGGCTGCTGTAGGGTTGTGTTGTTTGGCTGGCCCTATTTTAGCTACGTTATTGCTGCATGGAGAGTTTACGGTAAGGGATGTCAACATGGCGTCGATGAGTTTAATGGCGTTTGCTGCGGGTTTGCCAGCTTTTATGTTAGTTAAAATTTTAGCCACTGCTTTTTATTCTCGTCAGAATATCCACACACCGGTTAAAGTGGCTGCAGTCGCTTTATTGGTTAATGTGGTATTAAATATGATATTCATTTTTCCACTGCATCATGTCGGATTGGCATTAGCCACATCGTTAGCATCATATTGTAATGGACTATGGTTGTTGCGTGTTCTGTTGCGTGATGGCCTGTATCAACCTCAGCCTGGCTGGTTACTCTTTATCGCTCGGTTGTTTGTCGCTAACGTTGTATTGGCGATAACAGCATTATGGTCTGCCGGTGTGTTAGCTCAGTGGATTTTATGGAATACTTGGGTGAGAAGTACGCACCTTGCGGGTGTCATTGTTTTGTCTGTCTCGGTCTATACCGTTGTTTTATGGGTGACGGGTGTTCGTTTTAATGATCTGAAATGGGTGGGTGGCGAGTGAAAGTTCTACGGAGTATCCCCTATAAAACACAATCTTTTTTTAAGCGCGGTTCGGTAGTGACATTGGGCAGTTTTGATGGCTTGCATTTGGCACATCAGC
>DMFG01000116.1:0-215 GCA_003450655.1 Coxiellaceae bacterium
ACCCGATAACGCCGTGCTTGCTGAGATGAAACCCCTGGCTTCACGATCTTAATCACCTGAGTATCATTATCAGGATGCTGATAACACCATTTAGTACAGCCCTCACCTAAGCACTCTAACGCTTTTACATCTAGCATAACGCTACCTCTAACTCTATACCTATCATGATATATCACCTTTAACAGGATAGATCACGCTCTATAATATCACTCACT
>DMFG01000116.1:601-3438 GCA_003450655.1 Coxiellaceae bacterium
GCCGCATACCCAACCAATGACCGTGTTATATTCTGCGGCATCACACCTAAATCTTTTAAGCATTGGCCTTCAAAAAACTTACCAAAGGGTACTGCATGGCCCTGATGATCTTTTAATGGATGAAAGTCACCCCATGACTTAACCACATATGCCAGTGAACGATACCACCAATCCGTCATCGCCAATAGTGATACTGGTACCTGCTCACTCATTGCTTGGGCAGACAACTCAGACAAATCACCACGATAATCCAGTGCATAAGGAAAGGCATAAGACTGGTTAATCATCTCTGACCAAAATGATTCAGTGGTCATCGGTTGCTGGCAATAGCTATTAAGTACCTCAACCTTCACGGAATAATTCGCATCCTCAAAATATTGCCATGCTGCATTCACGGTATGATGACCATCTGCAATATAAAAGTGATCACACTCCATACTTTGCACCACCGTGATACCAGCATCTTGCAGTGCTTCATCAGCAGATTCATAACAGGGTTTTTCACCCGTGTCATACCACTCGAATTGATCAACCTTCATTGAGACTTCATCAAAACCAATATATAGCTGGGAAGGCAATAACGCAGACAAACTAACCTCACAAACCTTACCAGACTGAATCACTTCTTGAGTATCACAAGCTGATTTAGCGGCTGCCATGCATAGCCACCCCAGAGACATCCATTTTAATGCATCAACCAATTTTACTGTCCTTGTTATTTTACTCGTGTGATGACATAAAAACCTCAAGAGAAAGCATCACATGAGCAATAGCTATGAATACTCTTTAACCAGCGCCACCATTTTCACCCAATCTTCCTGCTCAGGAACTGCTGATGAAAAAAACCAATCATACAGTGTCGTATCTTCTTCCTGCAGCATATCCACTAAACAATACTGTTCTTCTATAGTTAGCTGCTGAAATTTGTTATCAATAAACCGGTTAAACAACAAATCCAGCTCTAACATACCGCGCCTTGCCATCCAACGAACTTGCTGCAACCCTAATGTTTCATTCTCTGACATTCGAAGGACTCCTATTAATGATGATTCGATTTCGTCGACTGAACGTTAATAAATAATGCTACTACCATACTGATTAATAACATAGCAAGTACTGGAAACAAGGCATGATTAAATGCCACTTGAGAATAAACACGCACACCATTATCCAGTTTGCCAGCCCAATAATGATCTAAACTTGAACCTATCCATGGTAACAGGATCAACCCCCCCAACATAATAAAACAATTCAATACACCGATTGCGGTTGCTGTAAACCGTTCAGGCAAACAATCTCTTGCTAAAGCTAAACAAATTACTTCAGCACTCGCAAAAAAACCAAAAGCAAAGAGCACACAACCCAGCATACCTACCGAGGAGAAACCATGAAGCAGAAGAAAAAAACAAGCGGCAGTTAACACACAACTCGCCAGTAGATACCAACGTAGATCTTTACAATAACTTGACAACCAACCATGCAATGGCGCACCGATTAACCAAGCTAAATACACCAATGCATTCATTGAAGCCGCATGAATTTTCGGTAAATGAGTTAATTGTTCAATGTAAGCAATTCCCCACATATCGGCAAATACCGATAATGAAAAATACAATGAACATCCAATAATACCGAGCATGATCAGCTGAGGATGAATCATTGCGCGTCCAAGCTCGATGCAATAATCACCAAACCCTAACTCTCTTGTTTCATTCAGCCCTTGACTCTGCGGATTTTCACGAATAAATACATAAAAAAGTGGGATTAAGAATAAGCCGACTGCCAAACTGATATATACAACACTCAACCATCCCCAGTGTTTTACAGCCCAGCTCATCCCTATATCACCAACCATGGCGCCGACCATACCTAAAGACGTGGTCAACCCAATGAATATCATGAAGTGTTTTTTGGGTAACCACATTGCTGCCAAACGTAAGGTCGCAACAAACGCAAACGCACTACCTATACCAATAAACAAACGCCCTGCATCCGCCTGCCATAGCACATGACTACTCGCGAAAATAAAACAGCCAACAACACAGTTAACCAGTGCAAAGAGCAACATGCGTCGTGAACCGTAGTAATCAGTTAGCACAGCAACCACTAACTGCAACGGTGTATATGCGTAATAATACATCGCTGATAGAAAACCAATTTCTTTAGCACTCGCATGAAAATGAGCCATGAGTTGTGGCACCATGACACTTTGTTGAATACGCAAGAGATATTCATAACAATAAAACACGGCGGCTAAACTACAAATGCACCACCCCCACCACGAGATTGATCGCGTCGTCATACTATTGGGCCACTTCAATGAATCACTTCCTCGAATAGATGCACCGTCAATGCGGGCAAGAAGCGTGCGAGTCTACCATTAATATAGGCCATCAACCACCTAGCTGAACATTATTAAACCAACCTAATGTCTGCATAATAATTTATTGCGTTTCGCGCCACAGAAATCACTCGTTGAGGTATACTCGGCTTTCACTATTCGGAGAATGATGATGTCACTGGTTCCACTCGCAACTCGCATGCGCCCCCAACAACTCTCAGAATTTCTAGGACAATCGCATCTGCTCGCTCCCAACCAACCACTCACACTGGCTATCGAACACGGTAAACCGCACTCGATGGTCTTCTGGGGGCCTCCCGGAACCGGAAAGACTACGCTGGCTGAACTGATTGCAACAAACACCCAAGCAGAGATGATTCCTCTGTCTGCTGTACTCTCTGGCGTGAAAGATATTCGTGACGCGATAGCCATTGCCGAACAACGAGCACACGATAACCAACCGACGATTCTCTTTGTCGATGAAATTCATCGCTTC
>DMFG01000197.1 GCA_003450655.1 Coxiellaceae bacterium
TTTTTTAACTGTCTTAGAGTATCATCAAGACTCTCCTCAACAAGCTCTTGTTTTGGTACAGCTAACCCCTTCACCATTTCAGGTTGGCAAACTTGATTTTTTTTGTTTTTACGTTGACGAGGCATACCCACTGAACTTCTTTCTAAAACACCTAGAAATAAGGTGTTGCGCGATTACTGATGATGAAAAAGTAGTCAATTTACAATAAAAAAACAAGAGAAGAAGGTATATTTAACTCTATCTTAATATTTCTATGCAGATAAACGAACCGCACCATCGAGGCGAATCACTTCACCATTTAAGAAAGTGTTATTGATGATATGCACGACTAATTGAGCAAATTCAGAACTTTTACCCAATCGTTTTGGATACACTGCTTGAGCCGTTAAGGATTCTTGTACTCTATCAGGCATCATCTCAACCATAGCGGTTTGCATGACACCCGGAGCAATCGTCATGACACGTATACCCCATGGAGCTAACTCCCTTGCTAACGGCAAGGTCATAGCGACAACTCCCCCCTTAGATGCACTATAAGCCACTTGCCCTACTTGACCCTCAAACGCCGCCACAGATGCCGTATTGATGATAACACCTCGCTGACCTTCAGAATTATCACCATCTTGCTGCATCATTTGTGCTGAAAAAGCTCTCATTACATTAAAGGTGCCTACAAGATTAATAGAGATCACTCGCTCAAAATCGCTTAAGTTCATTGGTCCTTGACGACCAACCATACGCTGCGCCGGCGCAACACCTGCACAATTAATAACAGCATCAATCGAACCAAACTCCTTACCAACAGATTGAGCCAATTGTTCCATTGCATCTGCTTGAGTCACATCCACTAAATAACCTTCGAAATTATTCTTAGCCTCTAATAATGACAATTGATCAGCGTTAGAATCTAGACCCACTACGCTGGCTCCTAATGATAAACATTTCTCAACAGTTTGCAGCCCTAAGCCAGATGCCGCACCTGTAATAATAATAACTTTACCTATTAATTCCATAGACGCATCCTTATCATATAACATCTTATGTTCGTGCCATTTTATCTTCATCCAGCTGACCTTCACTGCCCGCTACTAGGCAAGCAATCATTGCATCCCCACTCACATTGACAGCCGTTCGCGCCATATCCAACAATCGATCCACACCAATAATCATTGCTATACCATCCGTTGGTAGACCAACTTGCTCCAACACCATGATCAGTGTAATTAAGCCCACCCCAGGTACACCTGCTGTTCCTATGGATGCAAGCGTCGCCATAGCAATCACAGTAATATATTGTAAAAAACTTAAATCAATATGATAAAGGTGTGCAATAAAAACAGTCGCTACACCCTGCATAATCGCTGTACCATCCATATTAATCGTTGCACCCAAAGGAATAACAAACGATGCAACCCGATGATTAACACCGAGTCGCTTTGTCACTGTCTCTAACGTAACCGGTATCGAGGCAACTGAACTCGAGGTACTAAAAGCAAACACTAATAGGCCATACAATCGCTTAAAAAAAGTAATAGGATTGATCTGTTGAAACACTCCTAAGAAGAGACTATAAATCAAGGCCATTTGTAAGAATAAAACCAACAAAACACAACAAAAATAACCCAGAAGCTGCATAATAGCCTGCCAATTCAACTGGCTGAACTGAACCACTAAAAGAAAAAAAACACCATAAGGCGCTAATGATATAACCATAATAATCAAACGCATCATCACATCATTCACTGCAATAAACCCTTTCACAACCTTCTGACCAGAATTGCCAGAGGCTATTGCTGCTAAACCCAATAAAATGGAAAACACTACAATTTGCAGCATATTACCTTGAGCTAATGCATCAATGGGGTTCTTAGGAATTAAGTTCGCAATCACCTCCAAAACTGATGGAGGGCTGACCCTATTAAATGCTGCTGAAGAGACTAATTTTAAGCCTGAACCAACATCAAAAAAATTAGCTATAAGCAATGCCAATGTGATAGCTATTGCTGTTGTCATTAAATAAAAGCTCAGTGACTTAACACCAATTCGACCCATGACATTAAAATCACCAATACTTGCACTCCCACAGACCAAAGAACAAAGCACTAAGGGAACCACTAACATCTTTAAAGCATTTAGAAACAACTGTCCTAAAACCAAACATATCTGATTAACAAACAGAGTGAATAACCATGAATCAGGCGGGAGCAGTTGAGAGACTAATCCAACCAAAATACCCAAACCCATACCGATTAAAATCTTGATGGTAAAGAATCTTGAAGCTTGCTGATCCATAGCACTCTATCCTTTTCTTAAAACTCGTGTATTGTATTCCAATTGATGACAAATCACCAAGAAACACTGACATAATAAGGATACACATGGTCAAGCTAACAAAACTTTATACTAAAACTGGTGACACAGGGACAACAGGATTAGCTGGTCAAGCTCGTGTTAAAAAAACAGATCTCATTATTGAGGTAATCGGGTGTCTTGATGAACTCAATGCACAGCTTGGCTTCTCTATGGCATCATTACCTACTATGGCTGAGTTTTCCTCTATACGCACAATGAGCACTATCATTCAACACCATTTATTTAACATCGGAGCGGATCTATGCACTTTAGATCTATCTAAAAAATCCGTGACGCCTTGTATCAAATCAAAAGACATTACAGTGTTAGAAGAAACTATCGACCAACTCAACCTCGAGTTAAAACCTTTAAAATCTTTTATTTTACCAGGTGGACATATGGCTGCTGCAGCTTTTCACGTCACACGAACCGTTTGTCGACGCTGTGAACGATACTACTGGCAATGGCTGGCAACACAAGCACAACAAACATCGATAAATGTAACCTATTTAAATCGTTTAAGTGACTGGCTATTTATAAGCTCTCGATGGATTAATCATCAAACTCAAACAGAAGAGCCTCTTTGGCAACCTAATAACTGCTAGGCTGCGGGTGATGATACAAATCTATTAGCTCCCACTGCCGCTTCTTGAACTGTAGCTGCTAAATGAGCTGACTCCTCAATCAAATATAAAGGACAGATCAAATGTCCCTGACGAATAGAGAGTGGATTCAAACCAATTTGTATAT
>DMFG01000170.1 GCA_003450655.1 Coxiellaceae bacterium
CAAAAGAACAGTTGTTGTCTCAGGCATGGCCTGCAGGTTCCGTGTCTGCGTTGTTGCAAAAGTCGGGTGGTGAGCTAACTCGACCGCAAGACTTAGCGGCGACATTCGGTTTGTTGCAGGATGGCTACCATTTATCGCCACAGCAAGCACAAGCTATTTTAGACTTAAGGCTGCACCGTTTAACAGGTCTTGAGAAAGATAAAATACATAACGAATACAATGCTTTAATCGATCTTATTAATGAGTTAATTAAGATCCTTAAAGACCCAGATGAATTGCATCGTGTGATTCGTGAAGAGTTATTAGAAGCAAAAACACAGTTTAATGACGAGCGTCGCACAGAGATCGTTGATACTCAGGAAGATTTAACCGCAGAAGATTTGATTACAGAAGAGCTCTTGGTGGTGACTTCATCAGAGCAAGGGTATGTGAAGACGCAATCGCTGGATAGCTATCAAGCACAGCGACGAGGTGGACGTGGTAAAATTGCTACATCGGTGAAAGACCAAGACTTCGTGCGACATGTGATGATTGCACATTCTCATGATACGCTGTTGTGTTTTTCTTCATTAGGTAAAGTCTATTGGCTCAAGACTTATCAGATTCCTCAGAGTGGTCGTCAGTCGCGAGGTCGTCCTATTGTTAACTTACTGCCCTTGGTTAGTGATGAAACTATCACTGCTATCTTGCCAGTCAAAACTTTTCAGCCAGATCAATTTGTCTTAATGGCAACCGCTCAAGGTGTTGTGAAAAAAGTTGCGTTAACTGAGTTTGAACGTCCACGATCTAATGGAAAAATTGCATTGGATATTGTTGACGGAGATCGATTAGTTGGTGTCGACATTACTGATGGCCAACAAGAAGTGATGTTAGTCTCTGATGCTGGAAAGGCGATTCGTTTTAATGAAAGTCATATTCGAGTCATGGGGCGTAATGCGCGCGGTGTGCGTGGCATACAGCTCAAAGCCGATCAGCAGGTTATTGCATTGATTATTGTTGATGAGACACGCACCTTATTAACAGCCACTGAAAATGGCTATGGCCAGCGAACTGCCTTATCGGATTATCGTTCCATTGGGCGAGGTGGCCAAGGGGTGATTGCGATTCAAGTCAGTGATCGTAATGGTCGTGTGGTTGCGGCGACTCAAGTGTTAGAAGAGAGTGATATCTTGTTAATCAGTAATGGTGGCACCATGGTGCGTACTCGTGTTTCCGAAGTGTCTGTGTTAGGTCGAAATACTCAAGGTGTTCGTTTGATTCATTTGTCTAAAGACGAGATGTTAGTGGGTGTTGAAGCATGTGATATTCCCGAGTCAGCTGATGAATTGGAAGGGGTGTCAGAGGGTTGAGCACCACTATGAAGGAGTACACTGTGAATCGTGCGATTAATTTTTCTGCAGGCCCCTCGATGCTGCCATTGCCTGTTCTAGAACAGGTTCAAGCTGAGTTGTTTGACTTTCAAGGCTCGGGTATGTCTGTGATGGAGGTGTCGCATCGCGGCCCTGTATTTGCTTCTGTGCAAGAGCAAATAGAGTCAGATTTAGCTGAGCTGTTATCGATACCATCTGGTTATCGTATCGTATTAATGCAAGGGGGAGGTCAGGCTCAATTTTCCATGATTCCGCTCAATTTTGGTAACGGTGAGGCAGCGCCTGTTTATATTGAGACAGGCCATTGGGGGCGATTAGCTGTTAAAGCAGCTCATCAATATGTGTCGCCTCATGTGATTCAGCAGCCTCACTCGGTGTGTCAGCCTTCAAATGGTTGGGGTATTGATGATCAAGCTGCCTATCTTTATACGGTTGATAATGAAACGGTTGATGGTTTAGAGTTCTCTCAGCCGCCGAAGGTGAATCAAATTCCATTAATTTCAGACATGTCTTCTAACTTTCTATCACGCCCAATAGCGATATCGGATTACGGTATGGTATTTGCGTGCGCTCAAAAAAATTTAGGTATCGCGGGGGTGACGGTCGCGATCATATCTGAAGAGTTGCTCAGTCGAACAACCATGTCGATAACACCACCTTTGTATACTTATGCGCATTGTTTATCGAAGAGTTCTGTCCCTAATACACCGGCTACGTTTAGTTGGTATGTGATGGGTTTGGTCTTGCAATGGATTAAGCAAGAAGGTGGCTTGTCAGTAATGAATGACCGAGCGGTAGTGCGCTCACAATTGCTCTATGACTATATTGATCAATCTAGTCTTTACACCGCGCCTGTTGAACCTGAATCGCGATCACGTATGAACGTCACCTTTGGTGTAGCAGAGCCCCAATTGGAGAGTGCTTTTTTGCAGCAGGCAGAGCGGGCGGGTTTGACGCATCTGAAAGGTCATAAGGCAGTCGGTGGTTTTCGCGCCAGTATGTATAACAGTATGCCATTGAGTGGTGTCCAAGCATTAATAGACTTCATGAAGACGTTCGAGAAAGAGTCCTAGAGATTACATTAAACTATTGCTGATAGGCACTGATATTAATGAAATTATTTCATTTATATTAGGTTGTATGGCATTGCATGAGAGAGTAAAAGGAGAGAAAAGTGACAGTCCCGGTGATTACTTTAGATGGGTTGAGTGGTAGCGGAAAGGGTACTTATTCCCAGATGATGGCCAAAGCATTGGGTTGGCATTATTTAGACAGTGGTGCTTTATTTAGAGCGGTTGCTTGGGCCATTTTGCATCACGAAACCGTCTATGAATCAGAGGTTCAGTTGCGCGCTTTGCTTGAGTCATTAACCATTGATATGACAGCAACACCTAAGACGGGTCATTTCAATGTGTCCTGTAATGGGCGTGATATTACAGCTGATATTCGCACTGAAGTTGTGGGTTCCATGGCATCTAAATGTGCAAAAATACAGTTAGTTAGAGACTTTATCTTAGGTTTAAATAGAGCTTGTAGAAAAGCCCCAGGTTTGGTGGCTGATGGTCGTGATATGGGGACGGTGGTTTTTCCAGACGCAACGCTTAAGTTTTATCTAGAAGCCGATACTGAGACGCGAGCGCGTCGTCGCCAGGCTCAGTTGAAAGCGAAGGGGATTAATGTTAGCCTTCGCGAGGTTCAAGATGAGTTGATACAGCGGGATCATCGAGATCAGTCTCGAGAGATTGCTCCAGCAGTACCAGCTTCTGATGTGATTCGTGTCAGTACTGCGCAATTAACCATTGAGCAAGTATTTGAGACCTTGATGCAACACGTTCATTGTGAGATGAACTGATCTTGACAGGGGGTCATACCCATGATGGGTGTGATCATTAAATTAACACTCATACTATCTATAGTATGATTAACCGCTTACCTTGCATGGTTAATGTAAAACATGCATGGCTGGGCATGGATAAACTATGACAACAACTGAAAATTTTGCTGATTTATTTGAACAAAGTATCTCTTCTTTAGATATGAGACCAGGCACTCTGGTTAAAGCGACTATTGTCGATGTTCGACCTGACCGTATTACAGTAAACGCAGGTTTAAAATCAGATGCTGTTATTTCTTCTGATGAGTTTCGTGGCCGTGAATTACCTCAAGTGGGTGATGACATTGAAGTCGTTATCGTCAATGTCGAAAATGGTTTCGGTGATACTCGTCTTTCTTATGAAAAAGCTGTTCGTGCAAGAGTATGGGCTGAGC
>DMFG01000103.1 GCA_003450655.1 Coxiellaceae bacterium
TAAGGCTGATGAGGCCAAAGCTGCTGGTGCTGATATTGTCGGTTTAGATGATTTAGCAGATCAAATAAAAGCAGGTCAGATGGATTTTGATGTTGTGATTGCAACACCAGACACCATGCGAGTGGTGGGTCAGTTAGGTCAAGTGCTAGGTCCTAAAGGTCTTATGCCAAACCCTAAAGTGGGCACGGTCACTCCTGATGCTGCAACCGCTGTTAAAAATGCAAAAGCAGGTCAGGTTCGCTACCGTACTGACAAAAACGGTATTATTCATGGTTCCATTGGTAAGGTTAATTTTAAAGCGGAAGACTTAAAAACCAATTTAGAAGCATTATTGGCTGACTTGAAGAAGGCTAAGCCAACAACAGCCAAAGGGACATACTTTAAGAAAATTACACTATCAACGACGATGGGCCCAGGTCTGGTTGTTGATGTATCAACTTGCACGATTTAGTTAGCAAGTGAATGAATTCGCGATAAGCCTGTTAGTCGTTTATAACGATTGACGGGCTTCTCGTCGAAGACCGTAGGTGCACTGATCTTCAGTGCTTAATAGCTTGGCTGGCCTACGCAGACGGTGCGGCGATAACAAATGTTCTCGGTTCACCAAAGGGTGGGGGTCCGATAAAAAGGGTTCCTGAATATTAACTAATACGAGGGCTAAAAGTGACTCTACGTTTAGAAGACAAAAAAGTCATGGTTGCTGAGTTGAATCAGATTGCTAAAGACTCCGTTGCTGCTATTGCTGCAGATTATCGTGGTTTAACAGTATCTGAACTTGATCAGTTACGTGTAGAAGCTCGTAAAACCGGTGTGGTTGTACGTGTTTCTCGTAATACCTTGGCTAGAAGAGCGGTACAAGATACGAACTTTTCGTGTATAGAGCCGGCACTTAAAGGTCCGATTGTTTTGTTGTTTTCACAGGAAGATCCTGGCGCATGTGCTAGGTTACTGAAAGATTATGTGAAAGATCATAGCGCTATGGATGTGGTGGCTCTAGTTGTTGATGGTGCATTGTTACCATCCGAACAATTAGGTACCGTCGCCAGCTTGCCAACATACGATCAGGCTATCGGCCAATTAATGTCTGTCATGATTGCGCCAATTACTAAAGCAGTACAAACAACGAATGAAACCGTTGCGCAAGCTGTTCGAGTGATTGCTGCAGTTGCTGAAGATAAAAAGGCTGCTTAAAACTACTATTACAATTTGGAGAAAAAAATGACTGAATTAACAAAAGATCAAATTATTGATGCAATTGCTAACATGAGCGTAATGGACGTTTGTGATTTAGTAAGTGCAATGGAAGAAAAGTTTGGCGTATCTGCTGCTGCAGCTGTTGCTGTTGCGGGTCCTGCTGCTGCCGATGCTGGCGCTGCTGCTGAAGAGAAAACTGAGTTTGATGTTGTTATGACATCTTTCGGAAGCAACAAAATTGCAGTAATTAAAGCTATTCGTGGCATCACTGGTTTAGGCTTAAAAGAAGCTAAAGACATGGTAGAAGGCGCTCCAGCTACTGTGAAAGAAGCTGCTAGCAAAGACGAAGCTGAAGACTTCAAGAAGCAACTTGAAGAAGCTGGTGCTGCAGTCGAACTTAAGTAAGACTTTAGTAAACATTGGCTCCTCTTTTGGCATTTGCTGAAAGAGGGGCTTTTGCATTGATATAATAGAATAAAAATCGCCACATATCACCGATGAACCATGGGTAAAACGCATGACTGAAAAAACAAATCAAAGCAACCATCAAGTCCCATCTAATACTGCTAAAAAAAGATTACGATTAAGGCTTGGTAAAAGTAAACCAGAAGTTATTCCTGTGCCGTATTTGCTGTCTATGCAAATTGATTCTTACAAAGATTTTTTACAGGACGGTGTTTCACCCGCAGATCGTACTGATGTTGGTTTGCATGCTGCTTTTGCTGGTGTTTTCCCTATTATTAGTTTTTCCGGTAATGCTGAGTTGCATTACGTGAGTTACAACTTAGGCAAGCCTATGTTTGACGAAAGCGAGTGTTTGCTTCGTGGTTTGTCCTATGCGGCACCATTGCGCGTTAAGATGCGTTTGGTGGTTTATGATAAAGAAGAGTCTACTGCTGATAATAACGTTGTTAAGGACATTAAAGAGCAGGAAGTTTATATGGGTGAACTTCCCCTAATGACTAAAACTGGAAGTTTTATCATTAATGGTACACAGCGTGTTGTTGTGTCTCAGTTGCATCGTTCACCAGGTGTGTTTTTTGAGCATGATAAAGGTAAAACACACAGCTCAGGTAAGTTATTGTATTCTGCTCGTATTATCCCAAATCGTGGATCTTGGTTGGACTTTGAGTTTGATCCGAAAGATTGTGTTTTTGTGCGTATTGATCGTCGACGTAAGATCCCTGCAACTATCCTGTTAAGAGCTCTGGGGTATACCACATCTGAAATTCTAGATATTTTCTATGATACGGACACAATAACGCTGAAAAAAGATCATGCTGTTCTTGATTTGGTTCCTCAACGCTTACGCGGTGAGGTTATTGCCATGGATATTAAAGATAAGAACGGTGATGTGATTGTTGAAGCGGGTCGTCGCGTTTCAGGTCGTCAAATTCGTTTAATTGAAAATGCTGGCATTAAAACACTGCAGTATAGTTTTGAATCGATTATTGGTAAGCGTATAGCTAGACCTGTAATTGATGAATCCACAGGGGAAGAATTAGCTTCAGCGAACCAGGAATTAACAGAAGAGTTGTTAGAGGCTTTATTAGCAGCTTCTGTGAAGCGTATTGAAGTTTTATATGTGAATGAGTTAGAGCGAGGCTCTTACATTGCAGATACCTTACGCCTTGATTCCACAACAAATCGCTTAGAAGGCCTTATAGAAATTTACCGTATCATGCGCCCCGGTGAGCCACCGACAAAAGATGCGGCTGAAACATTATTTGAGAACTTATTTTTCACGGAAGATCGCTATGACTTGTCGACTGTTGGTCGTATGAAGTTTAATCGACGTGTTGGTCGTGATGAATTAACAGGACCATCAATACTTACCAAAGAAGATATCGTAGCTGTTATGCGCGTGTTAGTTGATATTCGTGATGGTAAAGGCATGATTGACGATATTGATAACCTTGGTAATCGTCGTATTCGTAGTGTTGGTGAAATGACTGAAAATCAATTCCGTGTTGGGTTGGTTCGTGTAGAGCGTGCTGTTAAAGATCGATTAGGTATGGTTGACCCAGAAACCATGCCACAAGATTTAGTCAACGCAAAGCCTGTTTCGGCAGCGATTAAAGAATTTTTTGGTTCTAGCCAATTATCTCAATTTATG
>DMFG01000052.1 GCA_003450655.1 Coxiellaceae bacterium
TAATAATGATTCAATCGATTCATTTTGCGATGATTGAGTATACTGGCTTGCCATATCGGTATGATCTAATCCTTCTAGAGAATAGATCTGCACTGTACTTCGATCAGTAATAATCGCAGTACTAGCATCGGATAAAGACAGCATTTCAAGATTAACCTGATTCACATCGGTTGATGACATAGTAATAGGTGTCGTCACAAAATCATCATGTAAGACAAAATCAATGAATGAAGCACGCTCTACTACTGTCGTAGTTTGTAGGTCTGTTAATTCCACAGTATTATTTTCATTGTTATCACTACCGCTATTGATAAACACAGTACTCCCAACCAATGCTGCCCCAGCAAAAAATAATAAGGTACTACCACCACTATGATCATCCTCAGTGGTAATGCTTTTTTCTGATGTTCGTGAGTCGTCATTGAGATCACTCGCAGATAGATCCACTGGCTGAATATGATGATCTTGTATCAGTGAAAGATCGAGATTATTCATAGAATCTAATGATCCTTCAGCGACTAATACAGCGTTTTTTTCTTGAGTCACTATTTGCCTATCATTACTATCTAATAGTTGATCTTGAGCCTTAGCTTGTTGCAAGATATGTGCAAAATAAACGATAGTAGCAGAAAAAGATAATAGCCCAGTTTGGGATGAAAATTTTTTCTGTGTCATCACAACCCCCTCCTAATATTTGCCACATCAACCACTAAAAAATGCATAGGCCATACATTAAATATAGCCTAAAATATCAAAAAAGCTCGTTTTACCCGTTAAAAAATCATTTTAATTGTTAGCAAGGCTTGAATGAAAAAATAGCGTTATAAAAAAACCCACCAGAAGGTGGGCTTTTTTACATATCAGGATTTAGTTTTTCAATAGGCCCAGTCAAGTGCTTCTCCAAAAGTTGGGGTTTCTAGCCCATCTTCACCCCACAATTCAGAAGGCCCAGTCAAGTGCTTCTCCAAAAGTTGGGGTTTCTAGCCCATCTTCACCCAACAATTCAGTAGGAAAATCTCCCATACCAAAACCAAACAAGGTTTCTGCAGTATAAGCATCACTCATCAGATCCTGAACATTTGGATTATCGCCAGATAATAGATCTTCCACCGATGTATCCAAATCGTTATCGATAAGATTCATGAAGCTAAATTGCCCAGCTAATCCGTCAAAAAAATTATGAAGGTTATAATTTAAATCTAACTGGTTTAAATCGCTATCGTCACCAATTAACGATAATAGTTGAGTCACACCCACTACTTCCGATCCTTGTAATATGGGTGAAAGCGTAAATCCAGCTAAGCCATCACTAATAGGTAACTCATACTCAAGGCCATCGATAACTGCACTCAAGCCCCCCAATTCATATTCCAACAGAAAATCTTCTATCTCATTATCGTTAATATCAAACGCTGAAATTATTCTCTCAACACTTTCGAAAGGATTACCTTCAGCGTCTTCAACAAGGGAAACGACTTCATCTGCAATACCGTAGCTATAAAGATAACTAGTGCCTGCGTCATTGAAATAAACATTCGAATGTTCTTCCGAAATCCCTACAAGCCTGTCAATACTGTAATCTCCTAAATCAACGACGCTGTCTGCTACTAGTTCAGAAAACGACTTCTCATGATCATACTGAAACACCGATAAATTGCCTTTAGCCGCATCATGTAACGCAACTGTATTTCCTGCACCATTAACCTTAGCTTGAATGTCATAACTAGAGGGATCAAGCTCTTCACTTAATGTGTAGCTACCTTCACCATCCCGCTCAAAAATCATATCATTATCACCTCTGCTAACCATGACACAACCATCGCCATCAAGGTATTTTATTGCCCATGAAGGTGGTGCCGCTTGAACCAGGCCATCTTTCGTATCTGAATCAGACGTACTATCTGTAATATCCACAGATGCTACCTGTTCGATGTCATTGTCTTTGTTAATGCTATACGTAGACAAGGTTGCCACGCTGTCTTCTTCAGTTATCGCGGTAACACTACCAGCTCCACTAGCATAGGCTAAAATCCCTCCATCAAACGGTACTGCTGACTCATAAGGTCCACCATTTCCTAACATGTCAAGGGCTGCTACTTGAGCTGTAAGACCATTTTGATGGATTGATACAAAAGCATTACCTTCTTGAAGCGTCGCCATATCAATCCTATTTCCCAAATCAGAATCAGCACCTACAAGTCTCATAGAATCCAACAGGGTTTGGCCAATCATTTGATCTATATTAAATTGACCAGCGACAGCTTCAACACCTTCATTCGCGCTTAGAACCCCGCCATCATTAGAACCTTCATAAACTATAGTAAATTTAGCTTGACTCAGAGCTTCCGCTACTGTTAAAACGTCAACAATTTCTTCGCTCTCAATTTCTTCTCTGGTAAATCCCGAATGATCTATTGCGAAATACACCATTTCTGCTGAATCGTGATTGAATTGCTGTGGTAACAATGATCCTGTCGATAGAGGGTTATTAGTCGCACTCATGTACAATTGAGAAGAGCCCACACTAGAGCCTTCCGATAATGTAGGAGTCGCCATATCTAACAACCCCCCGGCTTCGCTAGT
>DMFG01000105.1 GCA_003450655.1 Coxiellaceae bacterium
CTACTCTCCAAAACCACTCAATTGGTCCCTAAAAATTCAGCCGTCCCACATACCTAGCGCCCTTATTTATTTACCTTTTTCTTTTGTTCAAGAATTTATTATTCGAGGGGTGTTGCAGACCACCCTGTATAGCATCTACGGAAAAAGACACTTATGGCTAGCTATTGTAGTTTCTAATTTAATTTTTGCTTGTGCACATGTCACCTTCTTTGGCTTTACTCATGCGTCTCTCATTATGATTCCGGGCATGATGTGGGGATATATGTATTACAGAAAACCCAACTTAGCTGGGGTTACAATCTCTCACACCCTCTGCGGAATATTTGTATTTGATATGCTTCATTTGCAATTCATACCGACAAAGTATTGCATCTATTCACTCGTCTGATCGATCACTATGTCGACGAGCCTTCGGACGATGGCTTAATAGTGCTAGCAGCAGTAGTACCAGGCACCTGTTGAGCATTTGACTGGAGTGTTTGATGCGTATTAACAAAAGGACTCTTTGCGGTATAACGTCCAGATAAATCTAAAATAGAGGCATCGTTCAGTACCATTCCGGAACGATTAGATCGGGATCCCGAAGTCACCCCTGAAAATCCTGCTGCTTCACCAAAAAACATAGCATGCAAAAAGTCTTCGCCACACTTTTGCGGAATCCCTAATAAATTCCCAACTTGATGCTTAACAACAAATAAGCCAATGGCTGATGGACTTAAGTCGGAAAACTTTTTGATGATCTTATCATCAATAAAGACACCATCATCCACCACATGAACTAACGCATCAGAGGTATTAACAGCAATCGTTTGATTAGAAATACCATCACGTAACCAACGAAAAAAAGCCTCACCCTCACGATTCACCGAAGGAACCGTTAACTCTTCACTCAGTTGGCCAAGGGCATTTAACAAATCCATGATGTCATCTAACTTGACCAATGCTAATGCACTGCGGATCCCCCCTCCTCGACCATCCTCTCCGTTTAATGCATCTAGCCATTGGGAGTAGATATTAAAGTCACTTGAAATCCATAAAAATCCCTCATGAGACATCAACTGACGCGCCAATAACACCGTAATTGATCCTTGCAACCTTTGTTGTAAATAATGCCTTGGGTATATTTTATAATGCGCATCATCTTTAACTGACATGGCACCTTCAAATGGCTGCCACTCGCTCATAAAATTACCGGCTTTATCGGTAACAATCACACAATGACTGCAAACCACATGACCAATATCACATAATAATGCAGCAGAAAATAAGGCGTATTTATTTAACAAGGAGAGGGATTGATTTTCAGGTGCTTGCATCACTAAAATTGCACGAGCAATGCCTTCACTCAACAAGCCACCCAACAAACCATTAGTTTGACGAGGCAATAACTGGACGAACGAAGCAAAGTCATGAATAAGGGTCAAATAAAGCGATTGAAAAGCTTCTTCTTCAAGGCCCGACACAGTTTGAAGCTGCTGAATAACAGCCTGATAACGAAAAGAGTCCATCATACTGTCAGATGACATCACTGGCAGTAAGTAACCTTCTTTATATGCCTTAAAACGAATGGCATTCATATCAGCTGGGGTTTGCTTGATAAACATAATTCTTCACTCAGTATTAAGGTTGGCTGACGTTTTTTAAGCATCACAGTCTACGGATATATAATAATGTATAGTATGGGCCATCCGCAACAAAGACACTAAGAGATCACTTACACAAACCCAAATACGATCAATTAATGATCAATTTGCCCATTAAAGTCCAATAAAAGAACACCCCAAGATCACACAATCCAGCGCACCTAACTCTATGTGAAAGCTTGAACTATTCAGGCACTGATGTATCCTAATCCCTTTTAAAATTCATAATGGACGCATTCGCATGTCAACCAGTTACAACCCTGCAGAGACTGAAAAAGCAGCGCAAGCTTTTTGGGATTCCCACAATTATTTTGCCGTCCGAGAAGACTTGAGCCGTGAAAAATTTTACTGTCTTGCTATGCTTCCATACCCTAGTGGTGATTTACATGTCGGCCATGTCAGAAATTATACCCTAAGTGACGCTGTCTCTCGATACCAACATATGCTGGGCAAGAATGTCATGCAACCTATGGGCTGGGATGCCTTTGGCCTACCCGCTGAAAATGCCGCCATAAAACACAAAGCATCACCGTCTGACTGGACACATAAAAACATTCAACGCATGCGCAAACAACTCAAACAACTCGGGTTTGCTATTGATTGGAAACGTGAAATTACCACATGTGAACCTTCTTATTATCAGTGGGAGCAATGGCTATTTGTTCGCCTCTACAAAAAAGGACTCATCTATAAAAAGAAATCCTTAGTCAATTGGGACCCTGTAGATCAAACTGTGCTGGCTAATGAACAAGTCATTGATGGTAAAGGCTGGCGATCCGGAGCTCCTGTCGAGCAACGTGAAATTTCACAATGGTTTTTTAAAATCACTGACTATGCTGACGAGCTGCTCGATGACCTAGACACGCTCACCGGCTGGCCGCAACAAGTCGTCACCATGCAGAGAAACTGGATTGGGCGGTCTCATGGCCTAAAAATACAATTTAAAGTAGTACAAAAAACCAAGCAGTTCCTAGAGGTTTTTACCACCCGTCCAGACACCTTAATGGGGGTCACTTATCTGGGTGTGGCTGCCCAACATCCGCTTGCGCAACAAGCCGCCTCTGAAGACAAAGCCATCGCTAAATTTGTTAAACAACACAAAGCCGTTGTCACTGAAGCTGAACGTGCTACTCAAGATAAGCGCGGCATCTTTTCAGGGTACTACGTTCGCCATCCAATAACGAAAGCAAAAATACCGGTATGGATTTGTAATTTTGTATTGATGGAGTATGGCTCTGGTGCTGTTATGTCTGTACCTGCACACGACCAACGAGATTTTGAGTTTGCACAACAATATCAACTGCCCATACAACCCGTCATTCTTCCGAGCAAACAAGCTAAATGGGACTTCGATGAAGCTCCCTATACCGAACCAGGCGTCTTAATCAACTCTGGTGAATTTGATGGACTTAAATCCAAATCAGCTTCAAAGAAAATCACAGCTTCATTAGAAGAAAGTGACATAGCGACGACCACCACACACTATCGATTACGTGACTGGGGTATTTCACGTCAACGATACTGGGGAACCCCAATCCCCATGATCATATGCAAGCACTGTGGTGACGTTCCTGTACCTGAGAACGCACTACCTGTAGAACTACCGACTGACTTAGTCCCTCAAGAGCAAGGCTCCATATTACAAAAAACACCAGAGTTCTATAAAACCAACTGCCCGCAGTGTGGAAAATCAGCTAAGCGTGATACAGACACTATGGACACCTTTGTTGAATCTTCATGGTATTACGCACGCTATTGCTGCCATGATCAGCAGCAAGCCATGCTTGATAATCGAACAAACTACTGGACACCTGTCGATTATTATATTGGCGGCATTGAACATGCTGTTATGCACCTACTCTATGCACGATTCATGCATAAAGTTTTACGTGATGAAGGACTTGTTAATTCTGACGAACCTTTTAAAACCTTACTCACACAAGGAATGGTCCTAAAAGACGGCGCAAAAATGTCAAAATCCAAAGGCAATACTGTCTCGCCAACAGCGCTCATTAAACAGTATGGCGCTGACACATTGCGTTTTTTCCAATTATTTGCAGCCCCACCAGAGCAATCATTGGAATGGTCTGATAGTGGCATTGAAGGCGCACATCGCTTCTTAAAAAAATTATGGTCATTTTGCATAGAACACCAACCACTGATCTGCAACGCTCAATCAAATCCAATTGATGAAGCAACTAAAGCCACCTTAATAGACAACGAGCAATATCAAAGCTTTCATGGCATTTTAAAACAAGCATGCCTGGATATGAGCAAATCACAGTTTAATACCGTAGCATCTGCAACCATGAAAATGTTCAATCTGCTCACACAGCTGGATAAGAACCCGCCCTATTATCCTATTCTATTACGCGAATGTACCTCAATTATTTTACGCGTATTAGCGCCCATCACTCCACATATCACACATAACTTATGGCAACTGCTCGATTACCCTGAAGATATTTTTTCATCCCCTTGGCCAACGCCAGATGAACAGGCTCTACAGCAACAACTGATCACTCTAGTCGTACAAATTAATGGAAAAAAAAGAGCAACTTTAACAGTATCCCCGTCGCTTTCAAAAGAAGACACGGAGAAAGCTGCCCTGGATAACTCACAAGTGCAGCAACACCTAGGTGAGCACACTATTAAAAAGGTTATCGTGATTCCCAAAAAACTGATTAACATCGTGGTATAGGGCCTTATGAGCATCACTCAAATAATAAAACACAGTTACATCTACGTGCTGACTGCAACTCTCACACTATGCAATGGTTGCAGTTTACATCTACAACAATTAGATGACTTCCCATCCACCTTATCCACAGTCTACATCACACAACCCAGCACCTATGATCATGGCCTTACTCAAGAACTCTCTCGTTTCTTTAGGCGCATGCATGTAAGCATAGTCAAGTCATCAGCACTATCGCCTATCACTATCACACCATCATCTATCCACTACACATCAGAAAGCAAAGCTCTCAACTCCGGTAGTAATGCGATATCGACCACCTATCTACTTCATGCCACTATTTCCGTGCTCGATAAACAGGGGCATACTATATTAGGACCGAAATCTTTTTCTAGCTCTGAAACCCTTTCTCAAAACTCTACCATTATTAATACGTCTGCAAGAAATACTCTTATGTATTCCCAACTCACGCGCACAATCATGCCAAGCATCACGGCCTGGCTAACATCAGACAACTCGAAAAACACTCTGCAAATCGCTATTGAGCACTCTCATGACCATTAACTCTGACCAACTAGGCCCTCACTTAAAAAAGACACTTTCACCGATTTACCATATCCATGGCGATGACTTACTGCTACAACAAGACGCGCGCACAGCCATCCGTCGCACCGCCCAACAGCATGGCGCTCAAAGCAGTCAAACATTTTTAATCACCCCAGACATCGACTGGCAACATGTCAACAGCACTCTTTCTCAATCAGGGTTATTTGCTGAAAAGGAAATTATAGATCTACGACATCCAACTGGTAAATTTGATAAAAAATCTGCAAATATCCTTGGAGTTTATTTCAAAAAACCTAACCCTGACAAGACACTGATTATAACAACACCCAAACTCACAAAAGCACAACTTAACACCGCTTTTTATAAAACACTCACACAACATAGTACGTCCGTTAAAATTTGGCCTATTCCTTTACCCAAACTACCCGCATGGATTCAACAGCGAATGAAAGCTAAAGGTTTAACCTCTGACACTCAGTCAGCGCGCATGCTAGCCGAACTTACTGAAGGAAATTTAATTGCTACGCACCAAGCCATAGAGAAACTACACTTACTCTACCCGGGCGAGCGGATTACCCCGACTATGCTACAAACGATACTGAGCAACCATCAACATTATTCCATTTATGATTTAACCAATGCAGCTTTATCCGGACAGACACAAAAAACTCTGAATATTTTGTCCATCTTGAAACAAGAGCATACAGAACCTGTCTTAGTGCTATGGAATATTGCCCGAGAATTACGAGCTTTGCTACCTATGGCATGGCAAGTTGAGCGAGGGGGGGGCATTGCTCAAGCAACCGCATCTGCCTGGTCATCACAAAAGCCATTACTGCAATCTGCTCTTAAACGACTAAATTATCAAGCTATCCAACAGTTATTACAAACCTGCAGCCAGCTAGATCAAACCATCAAAGGCGCACAATCAGGTTCATTCTGGCAGCTCTGCGAGAACCTTCTATTACAATTTACGCATACAGCAACACGCCAAAAATCATGATTCAAAGAAGATACCCACTTTTAGGCCTTTTTGGCGGAACCTTTGACCCTGTTCACAATGGACATATTGCCATTGCTCAACACTGCACGATACAGTACGAGATGCCATCCATACAATTCATCCCAAATCAAAATCACCACCATAAACCTGATGTACAAGCTAGCGCATCCCATAGAGTCAATATGCTAGAGATCGCTATAAGAAAACATAAAGAGTGGCCCATTAACACAATGGAGTTATCCGATAGCCAACCCGCCTATACAGTAGATAGTGTCAAGCAGTTAAAACACGAGTTTCCACAGCAAGCATTGTGCTTTATTCTGAGTATAGAAGCCTTCAATGGCTTTAATACCTGGAAAAACTATCGAGAGATCATTGATCACTGCCACCTCATCATTCTTGGGCGATTCAGTCACACCATAAAGCTCCATACCTGGCAAAAACAATTACTATCCGATTATTCGATAGATCATCCACATGAACTCAAAAACAGTATGCGCGGTAAGATTCTACTAGATCCTTACCACCCACCAGCTATCACCTCTACAGACATTAGGAACAACCTTCATACGAACAAACCAACCATCGACATCAACCCTGCAGTAAGAGACTATATCAATACTCATGATTTATACCGATAAATCACCTATAATGACACCATAGTGATGATAAGAAGGAGTCAACATGGATACACTGTCTCAGCTAAAAACTATCCTTAATCAAGAATTTGGAATCGATATCAATAATATCGAGAGCCAATCAACCATACAAGGCAACTTAAACCTAGATTCCGTTGATCTCATTAGCCTAGTCGCATCCATAGAAATTAAATTCCAAATCAGCCTTAATGAAGAAGACTTATTGCCGATCGAAACACTGCAACAATTAGCTGACCTTATCGACGAACGCCTTAGTCATGCCTGAGTTTAACAATGCCATTGAAGCGCTTAAACACCATGCTGAGCATCAGGGTGATAGCCTTGCTTATAAAACAATCGACAGCTTAGGGAAAATAACAGAGACTATTACCTACCAAGCACTATGGGCACGATCACATAGTATTGCTAAAAATATCAAAACTCATGCCCAAACCGGCGATCGAATCATCTTACTCTATGATAACAGTATCGAAATGGTAGCATCACTATTAGCCTGCATGATCAGCAATACTATTGCCATCCCTAGCGCCCCACTTAAAGGCACTCTCTCACCCACCTCAATTAGCATCGCCAGGCTTATTAGCATCACCAATAACGCAAACCCATCTTTAATACTCAGCAGTGAACAACATACACAGCGACTTACCTCATACTCAAAAAACTATAGCCCTATAACAAATAAAACCAATCAGACAATTAAAATCATCAACACAGAAGCTATTCCAATAACATCAAATACCACCTCAATCGAACTTAATACCATCGCCTATTTACAATACACATCAGGCACTACTGGAACACCGAAAGGGGTTATTATCTCGCATGATAATGCTTCAAATAACATTAACCATCTCATTAAAGGGGTTAATACACCAGAACGACAACGCCTACAAACAGCGGTCAACTGGCTTCCTCATCACCATGACATGGGGCTGATCAATGCTATACTGATCCCACTCTATGTTGGCTGCCTCAGTGTTATTTTATCGCCATTTAGTTTTTTAAAACGCCCTGCAACATGGCTTAACACCATTTCAAACTATCCTGGAGTAACCAGCGGCGCACCCTGCTTTGCCTTTGCTCATTGCTGCAAACATATCACTGATGACCAACGTAAGCATCTCGACTTATCTTCATGGTCTCTAGCCTTTGTCGGCTCTGACTCAACAAGAGTGGAGCAGCTTGAAACATTCATCAGAACTTTCCAAGAATATCAACTAGACCCCACAATCTTTCATCCCTGCTATGGACTAGCAGAAGCTACCGTGCATGCCTGCGGTGACTGGCGGCTAAAAGGTATTGAATCTCATGCCTTTGATGCTAGCGAGTTACAAAAGGGCATTGCAACAACTTGCGCACAATCTAATAAAAGACTCATCGCGCATGGCACACCATTTAACGACCATATGCTATGCATAGTTGACCCATATACACAACAACAAGTCCCTGAAAAACATCTTGGTGAAATATGTATACAAGGCCCTAGCATTGCCACTGGCTATTGGGATAATCCCTCAGCGACTGATGATACTTTTCAAAATACCATTAAGCACTGCAATGGCAAGTTCCTACGAACAGGCGATGTCGGATTCATTATGAATCAACAGCTCTACATCACAGGACGCATCAAAGAAACGTTAATTATACGAGGCCAGAATATTAATCCTGATGATATAGAATGGCTTATCATTAAAAATCATCCTCAAATACAATATGGCCAGGTGGTTGCTTTTTCTGTAGAAGAAAATCATAAAGAGCAACTAGTTGTGTTGATACATCAATCACGCCACTCACAAGAAGAGCAACTCGCATTATTGAAAAGCAGCAAAACAGCTATTCTTGACCAGTTAGGCATTGAGATAAAAATCATGAGCATTGTCAAATCACCTGCATTACCACAGACAACTAGTGGAAAACTCAACCGCAGCGCTTGCAAAAACCTGTACCTCAATCATCAATTTATTGTAACAACTAACATAACCGATTGATTATCCGAAAAAAATACTAGACTTGAATTTTTAAGATTACTTTAATAATCCTATGATAGGATCCGCCTGCTGAAAATCTAACACTTACCACAGGCCAAAATGCATACAATTCATACAATTACTATCGAGCCTTTTGCAATCATTGTTGATCATACTGAAAATGACAAAAGAGACACCCCTTCACACTACGCATTTAGCTCTGAATTTATTGGGCGCGTTACCCATAAAAATCCAAATTCAAGTGACAACACCTTTCAAGTAATTTTTAAAATAACAGAAAAATATGAAGATGCATTAATGCAATGCAATTGGAATCAGGTTTGCCATTATATTCAGCGAATAATAGAAAATATCCGCTCATTAGATAGCGACTATATGAACATTACATTGCCGATATTATGGATGAATCCAAGTCAATTTAAAAAATCACTTATTAATGAGCTATCTAGACTTAAAGAGCAGATTAAAAAACAATTTCTAGATCCACAATATCAAACAATTAGTACTGAAGAAATCCAGCAACTAAACGATTGGATGAGCAAAACAAACATCTTAAATAGATACCCCATAAAAAAATCTTATAGTAAACCTGAAGATGAAGAAGAAAAGGATATTTCAGATACCTTTCCTGAAGAAAATACAGCATTGCAAAAATATTTACTGCATCAAGGATACCTGTATGAATTAATTACAGCCGCAAAAGCAACATTTAAAGAACAAGAAGAAAATAGAATTCGCGTTGTAGCCTTCTTTCAAAACTGCTCGACATTACTAACCAGCACTCCTGAAACATACAAGATGGTCAGGGAATGGCTATCACAAACCGAAGAAGCAGCTAGCGTCAAAAAATCAAAACTTGATCCTGAATATCACTGCATGATTTCATTAACACAATCAAATGTAATGAAATTTTTGAGTCATAACTTAGAATTAGCGGATAAGCAATTAGAAACAATCAGCCTTTTTCTTTCAGGATCAAGAAAAATTGCCAACTACTTACGCGCATTTGATGTCGATATGGCTGATATCATAGCTAGCAAAGTCACATACTTTGAGTCAAGAATTGCTATCATTCTAAAATTGAAAGAAACCTGCAAAAACAACCATCAAAATATGTCTATTATTGGATTAACTAGACTCCTCGAAGAAAACATTGATACTCAGCACAAGTATCTTAACATTGCAATTGATCGCAGTATTAATCAAGTTGAAAGTACCTTACAGTTACTAATAGATCATTCTGTCTTATTAGAGAATTCAACATTTTTCAAAAAAACATTAACGGAACTAAAATCAGACCTTGAAGCCACTCAAAAATACTTAAGTCAAACACAAAGCACAACGCGAGAATACATACAACCAGGAATCATTGCAGCAAAGGTCAACACACTTAGCACTAACATAAAAGCAACGATCACGATAATTGATATCAAAAATATCCTGACTGACCTGTCAAATATATTCTCACTATGCTCTTATTTTGCCGATCGACCTAAATATGCTGATATAACAAAAACCAAGATGATTGATTACAAGACAAAAACCAAGAAGCTACTAGAAAAATGCAATAGGCTTCTACATGAATTGGGAGATAGCGAAGCCCCCCTTAGCCATCAGGAGATGGTCGAGTCTTATCTGAAATTATCGCAGTCTTTATTAGACTATATTATTCAACAAAGTGGTAAAACACCAATGATCCCTTGCCCACCTCTTCCTTTTAAAACCTATATAAGCAAACTATTACGCGGATCAATACCTCCTCTGCATGCTCTAACTGATCCAGATATTGTGATACTTGATAAGAAATTATCTTCAACTAGAGATGCAAGGGATCAGCACAAACCTACTCTGTTCTCTTCGCTCAGCCAGCGTAACTCCCTATCTCCGACATCAGTAAACCTAGGATTGGTCATCAACCAGTATTCTAGTGAGAAACTTCCATCCTCTCAAGCATGGATCGATCATATCAAATCAATTAAAAACAATTATAGCCCTACCAGTGTTATTCATTCCATAAGTCCGACATCTTTCGTATAAATATCTAACAACCTAACGAAGCATGCTTATAGACCCTAAAGAGAATCATCTTCTCCCCGATAATCTGCTATAATAAACATAGATAGTTATTTTTAGCGAGAAAATCATGACTGATGATATTCATATACTGATTAAACGTCACTACGATAATACTCGTCTTAAATTCTCTTCGCCTTTTCATTGCATCAAAGATGATATCATTTACTCAAACCTTTATAATGCTTACACGCTTGTCCAGGTGCCTGGTGAGCGCTTTTTTATCCTGACCGCCAAGGAAGCCCTCCCTCTGATCAAAGATGACTTTCTTGTTAATGAGTGCAAAACGTTTATTGCTCAAGAAGCAGAACACGCTAAAATCCATCATGCCTACAATGAAGCATTAGTTCATTCTCACTACACGCGCGCACAAGATATCATCGATCGTTGGGATCAAACCTTTGACGCATGGACTAACCCAAACTTACCTCTTGAAAAACGTTTACTTTTTGTGGTCATGGCAGAAATTTTTACTGCCCATATTGCTGAGGATTTCTTTCAACGCTGGCATGGTCAATGGGACCGTCTCAATAATGACATTGCTTTATTGTTTTCTTTTCATAATGTTGAAGAGATAGAACATAAGAGTCTGTGCTTTGACCTTTTTTCTCATCTTTTTAATAAAGCACCGAATGACAAGGAATACCATTCCGAATGGATCACATTTAAAAAAACGCTGATCGAACATTCCATTCACACCACCACCTACTTCA
>DMFG01000159.1:0-5529 GCA_003450655.1 Coxiellaceae bacterium
AAAGCTCGACAGTTGAATCTATTAGACTGCAGCCAGAATTGCTCAGTATAACATGCAACCTTCTTAAGACTGGAGACAATGAAACAAAAAGATTATGTTATCGAACATTACTTGAAACGATGAGCAGTCAATCATTCAGGAAAACCCCTACCGGTAAAATCTATAAACATTTCATTAGATACGTACTGACACTGGTCAGCCCACCCATTGAGGAACCTTTACTACAATCTTATCGTGCGAAACTAAGTAACCTTCTTGTGAGAGAACATTCTAATGAACCAGATGAAACCCGATCTCTCAAGCAATCTTTTCGAACTATTGAAACTATACTTGATGAAGCATCTCATATTTTTTCATATCGCCTCTATCTTGCAAAAGCACTGTTTCAAGACAACAAAATCCACATTAACTTTGATAAACTTAGAGAGATCTATACAACTTGGCAAAGACAATACAGTTTTGATCCCATGAGAGAGAAAGACTCCATTACAGGAGAAACTGAACGGTGGATTAAGGAAATCAGCAATAGCGTCAAAAAATTCAATGAAGCACAATGCGTATTACAATTAGACAGCCCTCAAGGGTCGAATAGCCAAACAACACTATTTCGGTCTATATCTCATAACGACTTAACAGGCAGGCAGCTTGAGGCTCAAATAGGATTAGGAACATCGATGTAGGTATGCTGTACTCCATACTGCTTAGCCAAATGATCACCCAGGGCACGAACACCAAAACGCTCTGTGGCGTGATGCCCTGCTGCAAAAAAATCGATACCTAATTCTCGCGCATAATGACAGGTTCGTTCTGAAGCCTCACCCGTAATAAACGCATCCACGCCAAGAGCATGCGCCTCAATAATAAAATCTTGTGCTGCACCCGTTGCCCACGCAATACGTTGTAGAGTTCGCGAATGACCCGCAATATGCAGTGGCTGTTGACCCAGCAAGTCTTCCAATTGGCTCGACAACTCCACAGCAGAACACGGTTGTTTTAAAGACCCATAACTACCCGCATCGCGATAGTCACCGACTGAAAAGGTACCCAGCTCATCAACACCGATGGCTTGCCCAAACAACGCATTATTACCCAGTTCGGGATGACAGTCTAAAGGTAAATGATAGGCTAATAAATGCATATCATGCTGTATCAACGTTGCAATCCGGTCACGCTTCATGCCGGTAATCACATCAGGTTCGCCTTTAAAAAAATAGCCATGGTGCACTAAAATCGTATCAGCACCTTCTGCTGCAGCAGCGTCTAACAGAGCCTGGCAAGCTGTTACGCCAGTCACAACATGCTGCACAGGACGCGTACCACTCACCTGCAAACCATTTGGAGCATAGTCACGAATAGCCTCGGCATTTAACAGTTGATTTAAATAACGTTCACATTCCCTGACATCCATGCTAGCTCCTTATGAAAGACGCTTAATTGAAGCACCTAATTGCGTTAACTTTTCTTCAATACGTTCGTAACCCCGATCAATATGATAAATTCTATCGATAGGCGTGTCACCTTCGGCCATTAAAGCCGCTAATACTAAGCCTGCCGAAGCCCGTAGATCGGTCGCCATAACTGGCGCGGCCTGCAATGTATCAACCCCCACGCAATAAGCCGTTTTACCGTCCAATTGAATATCCGCACCCATACGACGCATTTCATGAACATGCATAAAGCGATTCTCAAACACATTTTCCGTGATCACTGACTCACCATCTGCCAATATATTCATCGCCATAAACTGTGCCTGCATATCCGTTGGCATCAGCGGATAAGGATTCGTATCAAAGTTCACCGCTTTTGGACGACGTCCCTGCATATCCAGCTCAACCCAATCAGTTCCTTGTGTAAGCTGGGCACCAGCCTGTTCAAAGGCGGATAACGTCGCTGTTAAATGTTCAGGACAGACCTGCGTGACTTTGACACGCCCACGTGTCAACGCACCTGCTGCTAGAAAGGTACCTGCCTCAATACGATCAGGAATAATACGGTAAGCCCCTCCACCTAAAGCCTTCACACCACGTATGATTAAGGTTTCTGTACCAACCCCCTGAATATCAGCACCCATAGCATTTAAAAAGTTGACTAAGTCAGAGACCTCCGGTTCCATCGCAGCATTATGAATAATGGTTTCACCTTCGGCTAAGACCGCTGCCATGATTAAATTTTCCGTGCCTGTCACCGTAATTTTACCCAGATTCAGTTCAGCACCTTGCAGACGTCCTTTCATAGAAGCATGAATAAACCCATCAGAAACAGTAATTGTAGCCCCCATTAAGCGCATTCCTTCAATGTGCACATCAACAGGGCGAGAACCAATAGCGCACCCTCCGGGTAAAGAGACTTCAGCTTGACCAAATCGTGCTAACAAAGGGCCTAAGACTAATATAGAGGCACGCATGGTTTTCACTAATTCATAAGGAGCGCAAAATTGTGAAACTGATGCAGCATTAGCTTCCACATTCATGAATTCATCAACAGTAAACGTTACACCCAGACGCGCCAGTAAATCCATCATGGTGGTTACATCGTGCAAATGAGGAATGTTACTCAAAGTGACGGTGTCCTCACATAACAACGTGGCAGCGAGTATAGGTAAGACAGCATTCTTTGCGCCTGCAATTTCCACCACACCGTCTAACTGAAAACCACCTGATACTTGTATTTTTTGCATGTAAATCCCTACTATATCCCTGAAAAAGTTCATCATCATACCGAACAAAGCTCAGATCGTAAAACGCTTACTGACGTTTAATACCACTTAATTGACTGACTCGTGGCGATCACTGACCAACTGGCAATTTTAGTAGTAAATTCAACCAAATTCCTTATAATAGGCACACAACTGAACCGACAACAGACCAAATAATGACCGAAGCTTGCGTTAAAACCCCTATCATTGATATAGCAAAGAACGTTCTTGACATCGAAGCTAATGCAATTCTTGAGTTAAAACAGAAACTTAACGAAACTTTCGAGGATGCCTGCCAACATATTCTTCAATGCCAAGGCCGCCTCGTTGTTATTGGCATGGGAAAATCCGGGCATATTGGTAAAAAAATTGCCGCCACCTTGGCCAGCACAGGGACACCGGCTTTCTTTGTTCACCCCAGCGAAGCCTCTCATGGTGATATGGGAATGATCACAGGAAATGATGTCACGCTGATCATTTCTAACTCAGGAGAAACACCTGAAGTCATCGCACTACTACCCTTCCTCAAACGCCTGACCACCAGCATTATTGCAATGACAGGAAATAACCATTCCACACTCAGCAAGGCTTCTAATTATCATCTCAATATTGCTGTCTCCCAGGAAGCCTGCCCACTAGGCTTAGCACCTACCACCAGCACTACAGCTTGCCTTGTGATAGGTGACGCTCTGGCTGTTGCATTATTAAAAATGCGTGGATTTACATCCAATGACTTTGCTCTCTTTCATCCTGCTGGGTCATTAGGCAAGCGACTGCTATTGCGCGTTCAAGACTTAATGCATACTGGGGCTAATATTCCAAGCGTTCAAGAAAACGCCACACTACGTGAAGCACTCTTTGAAATGACCAGTAAGCACCTTGGTATGACCACCATACAAAACACTCAAGGCCAGCTCCAAGGGATATTCACTGACGGTGATCTGCGACGCACATTGGACAATATGATTAACGTGCATACCACTCCCATCGAAGCAGTCATGACAACAACATGCCAAACCATCTCTGGCTCTATGCTAGCTGTTGAAGCACTGAATATCATGCAAAAAAACAAGATCACATCACTGGTGATCACCTCAAATGACCAAGTCGTAAAAGGTATTCTTCATCTACACGATCTACTGCAAGCAGGAGTCGCCTAATGTTAATAACTTCTCAACTCACTAACATCGCACGATGCATTCGCCTATTAATTCTCGATGTTGATGGCGTACTGACTAATGGAGCTGTAACGCTGTGTTCTAACGGTGAAGACATCAAGAGCTTTCACAGCCATGACGGCCATGGCATTCGAGCTATCCAAGACGCTGGTATAGCCGTTGCGATTATTAGCGGACGAACCAGTCAAGCCGTCTCACTACGCATGAATGAGCTCGGTGTTGAACACGTCTACCAAGGCCAAAAAGATAAAACCATTGCGTTTCAAAGATTACTCTCGCATTACCAAATCACACCTAATGAAGTTGCTTATATGGGTGATGATATTCCTGACTTAGCTGTCATGACACAAGTTGCATTACCCATTGCCGTTGCCAATGCAGTAACTACCGTTAAACAACGTATACCTTGGCACACAGAGAATCCCGGGGGCAGTGGCGCAGTTCGCGAAGTCTGTGACCTTTTACTACAAACACACGCCAACAAACCATCCTCTCAAAAACAAGAGCATCATCTTGATTAAACGTTTCTTCGTGCCAATCACAGTGATCACCCTGCTGCTGCTAGCTTATGGCATCTATTTTCTTTTCCATGACCGCTTAAATGGAAACAAAGTGCCTCTGCGCAACCCAGAATCCCCTAATATTTTTATTCAGGACGTTTCATTTAACTCCCATGATCAGCAAGGCAACCTCACTGCTACAATTAACGCAGAACTGGCCACCTACTCTAAACCTAAAGATCTCATGCAATTCACTCAACCTGACATTACTTCCTACTCCGACCTAACCCATCAACCTAGCTGGCATATTACCTCTGAAAAAGGCCAAAGTAATAAAAACAATACCATTATTACACTATCTGGAAATGTTCAGTTTCATCGCATCGCCACCAGTGCCTCACCAGCAATGACCATCCAAACATCACAAGCAGTCATCAAGCCAAAACAGTCGATTGCTTCAACTGATCAGCCTGTCATTATTCAACAACAACACTCAACGATTCGTGGATCAGGATTAACAGCTAATTTAAAAACGGGCGACTACACACTACAATCACAAACTCAAGGTGAATATATTCCTGAACCTTCACCCTAAGACTATTCACTTGAACCGGCCCAAATAATACTCTAGGCTGAACGCAAGCTGACTAAAGGCAAACAAAGATGACTCAACTTCGCATTAACAACGTTAAAAAACAATACAAATCGCGCCAGGTTGTTAAAGGGATCTCAATGACCCTAAACACCAGTGAAATTATTGGTTTATTAGGTCCTAACGGCGCTGGCAAAACAACAACGTTCTACATGACAGTTGGCCTTGTGCAACCAACCGAAGGGAATATTTACTTTGGTGATCAAGACATTACCGCCTTACCTATTCATAAACGTGCTCAACTCGGTATTGGCTATCTACCGCAAGAACGTTCAATTTTCAGAAAGCTCACTGTTTCACAAAATATTCTAGCCATACTCGAACGACGCAAAGATCTCAATAAACAAGAACGACTCGATAAATGTGACCAACTGCTACAAGAGTTCCATATCACTCACCTTAAAGACACCATGGCAATCAGCCTCTCTGGTGGCGAAACGCGACGTGTTGAAATTGCTCGCGCACTAGCCATTAACCCTCAATTTATTTTATTAGACGAGCCTT